>CAZIQX010000144.1:0-1353 GCA_964541325.1 uncultured Chitinophagales bacterium
AACACCACTAGAGAGCGCGCTTGCGTTGAAGGTTGCCGTATGTACTCCAGCTGATAAATTCTGATGTACCAAGCTAGCAACTTGCTGACCTAACACGTTGTAAACCGTTAAGCGAACATGTTGAGCGGTTGGGATCGAGAATTCGATTGCTGTAGATGGGTTGAATGGGTTTGGATAGTTTTGATTTAAACCAAACTCGTATGCTTTACCAACTTCATCCAATTCGTTAGAAGTACCTAAGCGTTCGAATGTAATGCTTCTCCATACCGGTGTGAATGTTACACCTGCGTAAGTAGAAACTTGTACGGTATCGTTGTCATCACGGAGATAAACAGTCCAATCTAAGGTAATAGAACCGCCTTCATCAACGCTGTTGGTAGCCAACAAATCATCCACATCCTGAACACCTAAAGTCAAAGTTGTTTTGTAGCCACTGCTGTCAGAGTCTAATAAAGCAACACGGGTGCGATTTTCACCATCAACAGCGTATAAACCGAATAAGTAACGTACGGTATCGCCATCCTGATCAAACGTACCTGACCAAGAAACGGTTAAATCAGTATCTGGGCCTAAGTCTTTTAATTTCACAACAGCATCAGCAGCAGGTTGAACCAACTGTACGGTGTTACGAACAGGGAACGTCCAGTCATCAGAAACGATATCCGCAGTTTGACGAATCAACAATTTTGGATTATTGAATGAGTAGTACACCATTCCGTAAACAGAATCAATTACAGCACCTACTTTAGTGTTTTCATTATAGTTATCAGAGAAATTTCTTACACCTGAACCAAAACTTGGATAGGAACCATCAATACGTAAGCCTTCAGTTGCATCGAGTGTATCAGCAGCACCGCCACCTTGACGTGAACCAACAGCGAATTCACCGAAATCGCTTCCGCCGTCAGCTTGGCTGTTTACTACTTTTACATCAACAAATTTAACCACCATACCTTCGTAAGCTTCAGGATACATGCGTACATCCTGAGTTAAAGCAGAAGGAATAAGTGATTCGTAATTTGAATTTTCACCGGTTTTAGTGAACTCTACTTTGGTTAAATAGGTAACACCAGTACCATCGCGGTCTTCTACTACTTCGGCAGCAGTAATGTTGATAACATCACCACGCTCCAATTCTTTAACTGCCTGAATTCGAGCATCTAAGTAAATACCTGCCCAAGGTGCAGCCGCTTCATGAACCACAACTAGACCATCGTTGTTATCTGCTACAACTGTTGCGGTGATGTCTAAACCTAAAACACCTAAATTAGCATAAGGGCTGTTTGCAATTGCTGAGTCAGGAGTTGTTTGTAAGGTAACAATGGATTTAATGATAGAAGCCACTAAGAATGT
>CAZIQX010000144.1:1363-8977 GCA_964541325.1 uncultured Chitinophagales bacterium
GTACCTTCGTACTCACCAGTTAAACCATCAGAATCAGTAGCTGTAATGTGGTAGGTGATTACATCATTGTCTTCAAAAGCGGGGAATTTGTAGGAGTAGGTTGCACCTGCGTTAGTCATGGTTGCAGATGTTGTATCAGCACCATTAACTGCATATTCAAATTCTACAGAAGTTAACGTTACACCATCACCGGCTGGTAAAATATCAACGGATAAGGTTACTTCGTCGCCCGGTTCTGGTTTTTCAATATCTAAAGCAACATTTTCAAATGAAGGAGGGAAACCGATAATGGTAATGTCATTTGGCCATGTAAAACCATTCTCTCCGTTTACGTTGCGAGTGTCACCAATCCAAAGAATACCATCATCCATTGGAGCCATCTTAAATATAGATTGACCTGTTGCAATTCTCGCAAATGCATCAAAATTATTTACACCTAAATAACCTGAGAAATCTACCTTGGCACCAGCTGGGGGTGGGGTGAATTGACCATCTTCACCTCTTCTAAAGTTATATCCTGTTCTATATGATGCTCTATCGTTTCTGTATCGTAACGAAATATCATTAGAGTACACCAAATGTTCGGTATTGTTATTTTTGATGGCGTAATTTGGACGCCCTATAGGGCCTTGAGTAAATTGAACGATACCACCAACAATTTTTACATAAGCATGTGCATATTTGCTATAGTTTGCAAGATTGATTTGGATTGTACCATCTTCGTTAAGTGTATTCAACTCAGAAACATTGACTTCAATAGGACTCAATAAGTCAACAAATCGATTTCTATCTGCAATTTGATCACTTACATCTTCAATTGCACTAATATTGAATTGAGCACTTTGCCCAAAAAAAGTTAATCGACCAGTTACATTAACAAAAGTTCCGATTGACATGTTTTCTACTGCTTCAAATACAGAAGTAACCGATGTATCTTGCACAATTTGCATGGCCATGCCATCACGACCTTGAGATGCAGCTGTTGTATCTACTACAAACAAGTGAATTCTTCCTGGCTTATCTCCCGCAGAGTTATAAGATGCTAATCCTGAATTTTTTGGATATGAACTCAAAATTGCAGTAAAATTAACAGAAACTCCAACTAGTGGATGTCTCGAGAGAGAATCCAAAGTTGTTAATTCATAGGGGTATGTATTTAGCTCTCGAATTGTTACAGCTTGCTGAGCAAACAGTGCAGAACTGCCTACTAACAACATTACTGTAGCTAAGAGTGCTTTGTTTAGTAACGTTTTCATCATTTTTTGTTATGATTAAGTGTTTTTGGTTTGGTTTGGTTTCATTTCTTTATTTGATGATTACAAGTTTTCCACGTTGTATATCACCGGATTCTAAATCTTTAACGGTATAGAAGTACAGACCTGTTGTTAAATTTTGGCGACTTTCTGTCAATAAATCCCAGGCATGCTCACCTCCCGACATTTTCCGATTTTCAGCGGAATAATCGTTGAACCAGCGGGTTTCGCCTTTGTAGGTTGCCGCATCATGCTGCATTTCAGCTACCACATCGCCTGCAAGAGTGTAAACACGAATTTCTGCACGGGCAGGTAAATTGTAGAACATAATTTTTTTGGTGAGGGCATTGTTACCATCCCACGCTGCATTTACACGGTAAGGATTGGGATAAACACCCACTTTTGCATCAAAATTTTCGTTAATCGGTGTACCGGGAAATACTCGAACCGCATTGGCATTCGGACTCGTTTCTAACGATTCCACTTCTTGTCCATCAAAGGATGCATCATACGCACTAACAGAAAATGAATACTGCCAACCGTTTAGCAGATTTCCAATTTCGTACCGATACCAGTATTCTACGCCGGGTTCATCATCAAAGGTAACCGGAGCATTTAAGGCAACTTCACTAAATCCGGTGTTAGCACCGAATGAATTTCCTTCTTTGTCGAATTCTCTCAGCAAAGAAACATTGGTTCCGATTAAGTTGGCCAAATCATCCCCTAACCGGCTGCGATAAATTTTGTAACCTTCAAAATCCTTAGCGCCACTTACCGGGTCAATGGATTCTTCTGCCATTTTATCCCAATACAAAATAGCTTTACCGGATTCTAATTCTACGCGGAGTTTTGGAGTTGCAGGTGGTTCGGGAATAAGGAATCGGTCTAAGCGTCCGTTTCCGTTAATATCTTCTCCGGCATCTAATTCACCATTATTATTTCGGTCTTCACCTTGAAAAGTGAGATAAGCACGTTCAATATTTTCTACAAAGTTTGTACGAGAGTAAACATCGTCAGTGATAAGCACATTAGCTTGTGTTTGTAAATCGGATGGCATGAGTCCGGCAACAAAAGCAGTATATACATCAACGGTTTCGCCGGGTTCTAAACGACTAAACGGCCCGATAGACACAAATGAGATATAGTTACCAAAAGCCGTACGTCCATCTTGGGCTAATTTTCTACGAATTGGAATTGGATTGGGTCCATAAGCAGGATCGGTAATCAATAAATCCATATTAAAAAAACGAGCCATTTTTGCATAGCGCTCTAAATCGTCATTCGGGCGCTGAAACAAACCTGAACCGGCAGAAAACAACCAAAATCCCGGATTCACACGAGGCGCTCGTAATCCATCATTGGCTAAATCATCTGCGTTTCGAGGATGAAAGTTCTTACCACGATAATCTGAACCTAAAATCGCAACTCCGCCGTAGGTATTTAAGCTTGGGTCATCGGTTGAACCCGCATCAAACGAATAGATGGTTCCGAGAGAATCAATAAAACCAACACCTAATTTGTTGAAAAATGCAGAACCGGTTTCAAGGGTGCTGTTAATATTCCTATTGATTAAGTTGGCATAAAATCCCACATAAACAGAATCCCAAACTACTTCGCTAGTATTGGTAATACTCCACTTAAGAATGGAGAAGTTTTCTGTGAAACCGAAGTTCCAGTTATAACTTGAAAGCTCCACATCGGCAAAAAGAGGCTGTTCGTGACCAAAAATGGGAACACTTGCCGAACCTGTACTGATGTTGGTACGGCGATCACTAAATCGTGCAATAATATCCTGATGCGAAACCGCATTAGGTGAATATAAATCCGATGTGGTTAAAGAGGAGCGCTCAAAAATGGGTGTTCCATCGTTTGTAAACTCAAAACCACTTGCGCCTGTTGAAAACCCTCCTGATGACGTTACTGCTGATGTTGAAACCTGTAATTGACCACCACCATAAAAACCTCCTATCCAAATTCCACTCTCAAACAAGTGTTCCTGCCCAGAGTTTTGAGGGAATTGGAAGCTTGGTGGACCCGAACGGCGACTAATCGTTTGAGGGTTGCCAAGTGTTCCTACGTTTGTGATAGACAAACCGACATTTCCTACGGTTACTTCTTTGCGGTCGAAGACCTGCTGTGCTGAAACATTCAAACACAAGCCTGTTAAAAGAGCGGTTGTGATGGCTACTTTTTTACCTAGCGCAACTAACATTCAATAAATCCTGAATAACTATTTTTTTCGAGGGCACAAAAGATACCGTTATTTTCTCAGTTCAAAAAATCTTAAAACTCAGGTGAATTTTACCTGTAACCGCTTTTCTCCGCGTTTAAACTCGATTATCTAACACTTTACAGCTGAGGTTATCATTTTGTTAAGAGAATATTAGAACACCCAAACTATTGTTTATTCAATATTTAAGGGTTAAAATTATTGTTTTCGTTAAAAGATTTAATTATCCGAAATCTTTGAGGCAAACTCAGGTGCAAGAAGAGAACGAATCCGACTCCAAGGCAGCATCAATCGTGTTGAACCGGTAACATAAGGCGCAACCTCGTATGCATTGAAAAACAGAACGAGTCCTTCTTGTGTTAACATGAAGTTTTCATTGGGTTTAAACTCTTCGTTTTCGAACCAAAACCCCTGTTCGGATAAGCTGCTTTCCGAATTAAGCTGATGTTTTTCATAAAATGCGTTTTTGGCTAAACGCGTAAAAACGGGTAGTGAATCAGCTAAAAAAAGCTTTGCGTAAGAAAGCTCATTAGGAGAATCACTAACTAAAAAGCTTACTAAACGAGCATTATAATTGGGATGTGCACCGCCCGAAAACTCATCTAAACTCAACTCAAAAGAAACCAATTGAGAAGTCAACCATGTTACTTCAACTAAATAACGAGCATAAATTGATGGAAACCCAACCTGTTCTTTTTGGATGATTTCCGTCAATTCCTGAAATGTTTCATGTTCGTGTTCAATCAGCTGTTTTTGTGCAATTTCTTGGCTTAGCGGGGTGATTAAGCTGCTTTCTCGTGGCAAACGCAAAGTCAACAATAAACGTGAAATTGCTTGATTTAGCATTGAATCGCTTGAAAAAACGGGATAAGTGATACTCACTTCATGGCAAAACCCGGTTGAACAATCTCCAAAAGTAGTATCGATACGGACCACAGAAAACTTGGCTTTATTCAACTCCTGTTTATCTTGCGTTGATGAACCACAAGCGTAAACCAATACGCCTGTGATTATCATCAACAAAAAATAATTAAGCCATTGAACGCGCATGTTCCACATCCTGAATGCTTTTTGGAACAGAAGATAGATTTTCATAGCCCGTTTCAGTAACGGCAATGTTGTCCTCAATCCGAATTCCGCCTACATTCAATAAAGGTTCTATTTTCGATTTCACTAAGAATTTTTTGTATTTCTCATCGGAAAAAGCCGGTTCCAGCAAAGCAGGAATTAGGTAAACACCGGGTTCAATCGTCACAACCATTCCTGCTTCCAGTTCTCTTCGAGCACGCAAATAACGAATT
The DNA here is from genome assembly GCA_964541325.1 of uncultured Chitinophagales bacterium. GTDB lineage: Bacteria > Bacteroidota > Rhodothermia > Balneolales > M1805 > M1805. The sequence goes on from CAZIQX010000144.1 coordinate 6,148, forward strand.
CCTGGCCTATCAATCCGTTCTACTCCTTTTTTATATCCACCAACATCGTGGGTATCGAGTCCAAGCAAGTGACCCAATCCATGTGGGAAGAACAAGGCAAATACATTAGCATCCATGAGGTCTTCGACTTCGCCAACTACTAAACCCAATTCTTTAAGGCCTTTTAAAATAGTTGCTGAAGCCAAATAATGTAGATCTTCCATTTTTACACCGGGTTTAACAGCGGCAATACTTGCTTGATGTGCATCCAAACAAGCTTGATATAAGCCGGCTTGTGCATCTGTAAATGATGAGGAAACCGGAAATGTTCGAGTGATATCAGCCGCATAACCTACATACTCAAAACCGGCATCAATTAAAAACAGCTCACCTTGTTTGAGTTCGTCTTCCCGACCCTGATAATGCAAAATGGCTGCATTTTTTCCAGCTGCGTAAATGCCGTTGTACGCCTGCTGAAACATATTGTGTTCAATTCCAACCGATTCAAATATACCTTTTACCTGATATTCTTTCATTCCGGCTTTAACTTGTTGCATCACAAGAGAGTGCGCTTTACTTGTAACTTGATTCGCAAATCGCATGCGTTCTAATTCCCATTCCGTTTTGTTTGCGCGGCAATCTGTTAATGCTGCTGAAAGTGATTCATGATTGGTTTTATAGCCTAATTTTGCAATTTCTTCGGCTTGTGCTTCATTTAAACAATACACGATTTCGGGATTTTTCTTTTTCAGATAGATTTCCAAATCCTCGTTGTAGGCCATCACATCAGGTTCATACTGTTTTTTATAGGTTTCTTGGGATGTGATGTACCCATGCCACACGGCATATGTTGTATCTCGTTTAGGTGAAAAAAGCGTGTATTCTTCCGAATTAATATCAAGTGCACAAGCAAAATCAGGTTCAAAAACTCCGGTCAGATACAAAAAATTCGACTCTTGACGAAATGGCAAATCAGTATCTGTATTGTATTTGTAGCTTGTTGTTCCACCTTTAATGTAAATAATGGCTCGAGTGGAGGTATCAAATAAATGCACTAACTTTTTTCGGTGTAAAGATAACATAATCAATTAGTTTGACTTTGAATTACAAGGGCATGACCTATTCGTTCGGGACTTTCAAATGGATGTATTTGCATAAAAAACGTAGGTGATAAACTGCCTTTAGTTTGTTTTCCCTTTTGATAGACCCATACATTGGGATGAATATCTGCAAAAGCGGCGTCAACGTCCACATAAATTAATTGTTGATTAACCCCATTTTTTGTTACCAAAACCCACCACGAAGTTTTACCTCGATAATCCGACAATAAACTCGTGTGATAGATGGTGTCTTGATAGGATAGCGCAGCATAAAAATGATCCATTGTATGTTGGTCAGGGGTTTGCGAAAAATTTCGATACCGCACCAGATGTTCAGGGTTTGTAAATGTTTTTTGTAGAAATGGAAGCAGTTGTTTGATACGTTCCCGATCAATCAATTTGCCTAAAAACCCTCGTTGTATCCAATAGTCTGCATCAAGTTCTTGAAGTTGAGATACCATTTGTAGTGGAGGTTTGCTCAAACTTTTCCAGAAAGGATTCGTTTTTTCGAACCATAAATCGTGCAAACCATTGGTAATCAGAATATAAGGAGCATCTATTTTCGTATTGTACACCCCGGCCTGAAGCGCCGTTTTATCGGTAAGCTCAATCTGATTTGATTTACATTCCACCAATATGAGCGGCTTAAAATCCTGATTATAAATCACGATATCAGCGCGTAAATTAGAGTCTTTAAATTGCGTTAAAACAGCTTCCTCGCACGAAATGCGCGATTTTGAAACACCAAACCGATGAACAAATGCCTCAATCCATTGCAAACGCACGAGTTCTTCCGGACGCAAAACCAGTTTCTTTTTGGTGATTGGATTCCACAATTTTTTTTCATGAGCATCAAAAACGATGTGCGGATACTGATTTTGGGCTATTCCTGTCATACATTTGTTTGTTATATTGCACACAGATTGTCATCACTTAGACCCTAAAAATGTAAGAAAGTATGTTGAGTTTAGAAGAAAAAGCTAGTGCCCTTCAACACACGAAATTGTTCAAATATGCTGAAAAAACTGATTTATTGGTTTTGGCGGAACATCTACACGAAGAAGCCTACGATGAGGATGATGTAATTTTTAATCAGGGAGATGATAACGATACGGCTTTTTTAGTACTTGAAGGCCGGGTTAACATTTTTATTGATGGCATTTTGATGGCGCATTACGATTTTGGACAAATTTTTGGAGAGCTTTCCATGTTGGATGGAAGTCCGTACACAGCTTCTGCAAAAGCCGTTACAAAAGTGCGCGTTTTACGCATTTCGGCTGAAGTTTTATTTCGAACCTTTCATCAAACTGAAAATTTATCTGTGGCCATCATTAAAGCGATGTGCAAACGTTTAAAGCGTCAGTTATTAGTTTAGATTTTGGCTAGAGGTTTGAAGCCCGAAGTTACATGGTGTGAAAGCTTAAATCTGAAATCCCAAAGACAAACGAACTGTTTAATAGAAGTTCGCAACGCTATTGGTCGAAGTCTTATTCCCTATTTCAGCATTAGATTTCTGTACCGTTACTTCTCGTAATCATTTTATAGCAAGTTGATGGAAGTACTCCTAAGCCATACCAACTATCATCTTCTCATTTCTATTTGTACAACCAATATGTTTTTGAGCGCTCTTTAAACTCTTCAACACCTTGTTCAAGCACTTCTTTTACATCCTCATAGCGATAACGAACAGAAAATTTCTCGCGAACTTCGTTGGTGCCTATCACTTTATCAAACATGGAATGTCGGTTACG
>CAZIQX010000145.1:0-377 GCA_964541325.1 uncultured Chitinophagales bacterium
TGAGTATTGCCATTTTGGGAGTGATTTACAGCCAAAGTGGCCAAGTGATTGATGACCCTGAACGAGTTCTGCCTACGGTTTTGATGGAGCTTTTCCCAACAGGTATTAAAGGCTTACTTGTTGCGGGATTACTCGCAGCAGCGATGTCCACTTATGTAGCCATAGTAAATTCAGGGGCGTCCTATTGGGTTAACGATTTGTATCAGCGGTTTATCAATCCTAAAGCATCCAACAAAACGTTAATTGTACATAGTAGAGTTGCATCTGTATTTATTGTGATTCTTGGTTTGGTCTCTACATTCTTGTTCACGAGTTTAAACGATGTTTGGGGCTTCCTTACCATGGGATTTGGTGTAGGTTTGATAGTTCCGCAGTTC
>CAZIQX010000145.1:387-1358 GCA_964541325.1 uncultured Chitinophagales bacterium
TAGCGTGTATCGTTATTGCATTGCTATTTCCACCAACGGATGAAGAAACGTTGAAAAAATTCTTTGGCAAAACTCGTCCTTTCGGTTTATGGGGACACATCAAAAAATCAATTAAAGGTTTAGATATTGAACGCGTAGATAAAGAAAATAACCGTGATATTTTTTCTACTGTTATTGCCGTTCCGTGGATGTTATTTATGGGAATTACACCCATGCTGATGGTAACCAAACAGTGGGATTACTTTATGTATTCTGGTTTGATATTGATTGCACTAAGTGTAACCTTGTATTTCAGTTGGTTTAAGCATTTGTCCACCAATGAATTACCACATCACCATGAATAGAGTCAATGTGTTTGCAACTCCAAATGTTATTTGGTGTAGGTATGATTCGACCAAATATGTCGCCAATTATCGACTTTTTTTAGGCGTGCGAATAAACCTGTACTTGCCAATTTTAACGACAAGTCTATACTTAACTCTAGTGCCTGCTACCTGTTAACCCAACTAGGCTAAAATTATGAAAAAAATTAACCTGACTCTTATTATTTCGTTCTATGTTTGTCATCTAACTTACGCGCAGAACACTATCACCATAAAAAATTATAACGACTCACAGACACAAACTTGGAGATTACCTGCTGCTTATGTTGGTGAGCAAGTTATTGATTTCACCCAATTTCCCAATCCAGATTATAATTTTACCTTATCCTATGGAACTCCATTTGTAATTGAAACACCTGGAAAATTAGATGGGTTTCGATTTTATTTGGAAAGTATTCAAGCTGAACGCACAGATTCAACCGTTCTGAATTACGACCAAAATTCTGAATCAGGGTGGATTTTGAATCAGAGAGTTAGTGATACTGAAACCGTTGAAAAATTTGCTCAAAGAATTCAAGCACCTTATGTTGGAGTCTTAAAATCTGTTAGTTTGCCTGCGCAAAAAGTATATTCTGGTGACGGATTTAA
>CAZIQX010000145.1:1368-1872 GCA_964541325.1 uncultured Chitinophagales bacterium
CATTAATTGTTCGTTTTCATCCATCTCAATTATCGGTTACGAGTTCCGAATCGTATTTTAATTCAGGAATTGCCTGGTTTTTTGGATTGCCTCGAACAACGAACAATGTTCAACAATACGGTGTTCGTTTTACTGCTCCTGGTGAATCTGGTTCTGTGAAATTGCAAGGTGTTGATTTTTATATATTTAGCATCAATGATACGCGTTTTTATTCCGGTTACGACACTCCGGCTGATGATTCATTAATCGTTAGAGTGTATGGTTTGGATGCCAATAATCTACCATCTGATGTGTTGGCAAAACAAGTTTATCCTTTTAGCGAATTATCCGCAGGTTTTGATAATCGATTTGATTTTTCAGACTTTAATCTACAATTTGAAGCAGGAACTGATTTTGTAATCGCAACCGAAGTTGTTCGTGTTAATGCACAAGATTATATAGGTTTTGTGAGTGGTAACTCGTTCACTACTCCTATTGATCGAACTATAATGTTTGAAAATGACG
>CAZIQX010000145.1:1882-3205 GCA_964541325.1 uncultured Chitinophagales bacterium
CGCGTTCCTGCAAGACACGTTTCATTTCAACTGGCAAGGTGGGGGGGGAGCGGTGCAAAAGGGGCGGAAATTAGAGCAACGGCTATTTATGAAGACCCCAATAATGGAACCCCCGATTCCAATACGGAATTAGTTCCTCATGCTGCAATTCCACTTTCAGCAATACCGGATGATGGTTTTGCTACGTTAGAACTTAGAGAACCCCTGCAACTGTTCGAAGGTGAAGAAGTTTGGATTTCCGTAGAACAACGTACTCGTAGTTTCAGAGATAGTGTTCGAGTTTTCACGGATACACTAAATCAAGTGATATCTAATCAAGCTTCTGCGATTTTTGGACGAGTTAATGGTGAGCGCTATTGGTATTTCAGCTCAAATTCACCTGGTTTACAACGTAATTTTAATGTTAAGTTGCAGGCTTCATTTTCCGCTGTATTGAATGACCGTGCAGTTGTTGAAGTGTTTGATTTTGAGGATAAGCAAGTTGGAAACTTCATAACGAGTACATCGATTCCACTGAACCAACTTTCAGAGAATGATTGGAATCATGTTTCCTTTATTGAACAGAATCGCGAGGTATTGTCTGGCGATACTTTATTTGCCAGTATATCCTTATTTCGTCTTCAAAAATCGGATGGCTTAGTTGTACGAACCGATGCTGGCGATGACACTAGAACCGAACCTTTAACCTTTGTTGAACAATCGAAAGTAGATGGGTGGCAAGCACTTGAAGCAGCTAATTTTCCAGCGTTATGGGCTGAAATGTTGATTAAAACTAACCCGACTTCATTGGATGAACTTAATTCTGAATTGCCTAAAAAAAATCAACTATTCGGTGCATATCCCAACCCATTTAATCCTAGTACAGCCATTCGTTACCAACTTTCTAAAGCCTCACCAGTGAAGATTCACATTTATGATGTAATGGGCCGTTTAGTTAGGTCAGCCGATTTGGGTCAGCAATCAGTAGGTGAACAACATTTTCTATTTGATGCAAACGGACTTGCTTCGGGAATGTATTTGTATCAAGTGATTATTGGTGTAGAACGTTTCAGCGGAAAATTGACCTTGATTAAGTAAATGTACAAATTATTAGGACTAACAGTGCTTTAAGTATAGTTAGTCCTTCTTTTTAAAATTATGCCACAGTCAATAATAGCTGTCACTTAATCATACTCACTTCCCACTCATCTTGCAGGCCTAATGACTCGTACAAAAGCAACTCCTGCAACAACTTCAATTTCCTGCACACTTTTTAAGCCTTAGGTAATTAAGATTAAGATTTGCAAGTTAAACGGTTTGAAAAATAACGGATAATTTTTTTCT
>CAZIQX010000145.1:3215-7632 GCA_964541325.1 uncultured Chitinophagales bacterium
CAACTCTACTTGTTACTTCCGTCTTTTAACTGCTGGCATCCCTCTAATTATGTACCTATTCAACTTTTTTAGTCAGACTATTTATATACTCAATTGAAATACATATTTTGTAGAAAAGCGCTTTGCTGCACTTTTTTAGGTACATAATATTATGCACATTATGCACATTATAGTGTGGACATTATCAATCCGAATTACTAACTTCTTGCAGTTACTGTTCGGCTATGTTCGCATACCGAGGATTACATCAAACATTTAAACGATCAGGCTCCATGTCAACATCTCTCATCGAATCAGAAAAACGGAAGTTTGAAAAAATACCCACTGAAATTTTCGCCGATTCCGAATCCGCATCGCTACACGTAGCAAAAGAAATTGCCAATCTGATTAAGGAAAAAGCAAAAAAAGGCGAACATGCTGTGTTAGGGCTTGCAACCGGTTCAACACCAACACGTGTGTACACAGAACTAGTACGAATGCACAATGAAGAGGGATTGAGCTTTAAAAATGTGATTACATTTAATCTAGATGAATATTATCCCATGCAGCCTGATGCTCTGCAAAGTTATGTGCGATTTATGCATGAGTATTTGTTTGATCATGTTGATATTAAGCCGGAAAATATTCACATCCCGGATGGAACACTCGATCGTGAAGCCGTTTTAGAATTTTGTTATCAATATGAAGAGAATATTAAAGCAGTTGGCGGTTTAGATCTTCAAATTTTGGGTATTGGTCGTACGGGTCACATAGGTTTTAATGAGCCTGGTTCAGGAAAAAAATCTCGTACACGTTTAATAACCTTAGATAAACTCACCCGCGCTGATGCTGCATCCGATTTCTTTGGAATTGAAAATGTTCCTCGCCGTGCTATAACCATGGGTGTAGGTTCTATCATGGAAGCTAAAAAAATCATCCTCATGGCTTGGGGTGAAGGTAAAGCCCCGATTATTCAAAAAACGGTAGAAGGTGATATCACCGATCAGGTTCCTGCAACATACCTGCAAGAGCATCCTAATGTTCAATTTATTGTGGATGATGCCGCCGGTTCGGAGTTAACTCGTTCTAAAAAACCTTGGTTGGTTGGTTCGGTTCAATGGACTCCAAAATTAGCTCGCAAAGCAGTGGTTTGGCTATGCGGTTTACTTGATAAACCTATCCTAAAATTGCGTGATGAAGATTACAACGAACACGGTATGGGTGATCTCGTAACCGAACATGGTCCGGCATACAATATTAACATTCGAGTATTTAATGAATTACAACACACCATAACCGGTTGGCCGGGTGGTAAACCAAACGCTGACGATTCTCAGCGTCCTGAGCGCGCAAATCCATTTCCAAAACGTGTTCTCATTTTCTCACCACACCCTGATGACGACGTTATTTCAATGGGTGGAACACTGATTCGTTTGGCTGATCAGGGTCACGAAGTGCATGTAGCATATCAAACATCAGGGAATATTGCTGTTTTTGATGATGATGCCCTCCGTTTTGCCGACTTCGTAGCTGATTTTCACGATTCGTTCAAATTGGGAAGTGATGAAGTACGTCACATGTATGAAAATGTGCGCGATTTCCTTCAAAATAAATCAGCCGGTCAAGTTGATTCTGAATCTGTAAAGCAAATTAAAGGATTGATTCGCCGCGGAGAAGCTAAAGCAGGTGTACGTGCTTGTGGTGTTCCTGATACACATGCTCATTTCCTCAATATGCCGTTTTATGAAACCGGAAAAGTTCGCAAAATGCCACTCAGCGAAGAAGACATTAAAATCGTGATGGATCTAATTCGCAAAATTAACCCCCATCAGATTTATGCTGCGGGCGATCTTTCTGACCCTCATGGAACACATCGTGTGTGTTTAAAAGCTGTTATGGAAGCCGTAACACGCTTAAAAGATGAAGACTTTATGAAAGATTGTTATGTGTGGTTCTATCGCGGAGCATGGCAAGAGTGGGATGTAGCCGATATTGAAATGGCTGTACCTCTTAGTCCCGACGAATTACTCAGAAAACGCAGAGCAATTTTTAAACACCAATCACAAAAAGATCGTCCTTTATTCCCCGGAACAGACGAACGCGAATTTTGGCAACGTGCTGACGACCGTACTCGCGGAACAGCTATGCACTACGATGACCTTGGTTTAGCTGAATATGAAGCGATCGAAGGTTTTGTTCGCTGGAAATTCTAATCACATACATGTACCTATCAAAGAGGGGGGTAAGACACGAAATGTCTTGCCCCTTTGTTTATGTATGAGATTACAATAACCTGAAAAGGTATATTTATATTGCAAATCCCAATAAGTGCATGGATTCATCCCAATTTCAAAAAAAATACTATAAACACCTGCCTTATCGCTTAAAATCGCCGGATAAAGAAGGTGAATATCCGCTAATAGTATTTTTACACGGAGCGGGTGAACGCGGTAGAGACAACGAAAAACAGCTAACATGGTGTGTTGCTGAATTGGTGAATTGGTTAAATCTAACAAATCAACAAGCCTATATTTTGGTTCCTCAATGTGCAGAGAATGAACGTTGGGTTGATACGGATTGGGCGGCGCTTGAGCATAAACAAGCCGATAAACCAACTAAATATTTACATGCAGTAATGGAATTGGTAAATGAACTCGTAACGGAACAATCGATAAATCCTAAAAGAATATATGGAATGGGGATTTCAATGGGTGGATTTGGAATCTGGGATTGGATGACAAGAGACCCTCATCGGTTTGCAGCCGCGATTCCCATTTGTGGTGGAGTTGATACTTCAGTACTTCATCACATTAAAAAGATTCCCATTTGGATATTTCATGGTTCATTAGACACGATTGTATGGTCCTCTCGAAGTCGTGATGCTTATCAAACCTTAGAACATTTAGGCTCAAATTCATGTAAATTCACTGAATTTCCGGAAACTGCACACAATTGCTGGACAAAAGTTTGTGCAGATTCTTCCGTTTTTGAATGGCTTTTTAATCAACAAAAAAGAATGATATGAAACAGGCAATTGTACTACTTATTTGTTCCGTTTTTTTAGTGAATAACTGTCAGATTTTTGCGAAAAAGGAAATTCTAGAAACAGAAGTTCTGGTAGTTGGTGGTGGTGTTAGTGGAGTTTCCGCAGCATTGCAGGCAGCTCGCATGGGAACAAAAGTTATCCTGGTTGAAGAATCGCCTTGGTTAGGTGGAATGTTGACAGCAGCGGGTGTTTCTGCAACAGACGGAAATCACCGTTTACCTTCAGGAATTTGGGGGGAATTTAAAAAGGCATTAATTGCGCATTATGGAAGTCAGCAAGCGTTAGAAACAGGTTGGGTTTCAAATAATCAATTTGAACCACATGTAGGAAAGCAGATTTTAGAAGGATGGATTGACGCCGAATCAAGTATAACAGTAAAAAAAGGTTATTGGATTACTGATATTGTAAAAATCGCCAATACGCTCGATCGTGTTTTATTCACGAATGAACAAGGTGCTATTCTTGAAATAAAAGCCAAGCTTTTTATTGAAGCAACTGAATACGGTGATTTATTAGCTAAAGCTGGTGAACCTTATTCCATAGGACTTGAGGCAAAATCAGAAACAGGCGAAAGCGTTGCGCCCGATAAAGCCTACCCATTTATTCAAGATTTAACGTATGTGGCGATTTTAAATGATTTAGGGAATGGAAAAGACAATTTAATATCACCTACTGATACCTATAATCCGGCAGAATTCGCTTGTATTTGTTTGGAAGCATGTGATGACCCTAACGGGAAGAATCTGCTAACTTGTGAAAAAGTATTGGAATATGGTAAGCTCCCAAATAACAAGTACATGATTAATAGGCCTAATAACGGCGACGATTACGTTATTAATATTCTGGAAATGTCGCGTGAGGAGTGTTTAGAAGCCTCAAAGGAAGCCAAAAAGCATACGTTAAATTGGATTCATTTTATGCAAGAAGAGGCCGGAATGAAACAACTTGCTTTGCATGATGAGTTTGGAACAAAAGATAAGTTGGCATTGATTCCATACATTCGTGAAAGTCGTCGCATAAAAGGGAAAATTGTTGTAAATCTGAATGATATTATTGATCCTTATGCAAATCCCCAATGACCTCTTTATCAAGCAGCTATTGCAGTGGGTGATTATCCGGTTGATCATCATCGAAGAAAGAATCCAACTCCCCGCGATATAAAATTTCCACCGATTCCTTCGTATTCGATTCCGATTACGAGTCTTTATGCGGTTCACACCCAAAATCTGATAATTGCAGAAAAAAGCATTTCAGTTACGAGTTTGGTAAATGGAACTTCACGTTTGCAACCCGTCGTAATGGGAATTGGTCAGGCTGCCGGTGCATTAGCTAGTATTGCTATAATTCAGGAAAAAAGCCCTTCTTAGATTAATATACGTAATGATCAACAGG
>CAZIQX010000145.1:7642-8954 GCA_964541325.1 uncultured Chitinophagales bacterium
TCAACAGGAATTATTAAACGCAAACTGCTTTTTAATGCCTTATTTAGATGTGAAACCTGAGTCAACGTATTTTCAGGCAGTACAACGTGTAGGTACAAGTGGTCTCATGCGTGGGGAAGGGAAGGCGGTAGCGTGGGCAAATGAAACCTGGTTTTATCCGGATAAAGCAAGTACATGGGACGACTTAAAACAGGCTTTTCAACAAATAGGCATTCCTTATGACATGTTTGGAAACACAACCCTTACTCGTGAACAACTGTTAACGGCATTTTGGTATGCCTTGGATAAGCCGAAAGGTGAAAGTTCAGCAGCTATGCATAGCGATATCCGTAGAGGCTCGGATGTTCAAAAAGCTTTGGCATATTTCAATCATAATGAATTAAATCCGATTTGGTTAGACTCCAAGAAGTTCGAACCACAAAAACCTGTTTTGCGATGGGAATTAGCTATTTGGTTAGATACGGTTTTTGAGCCATGGTCAAAAGAATTATTTGCATCTGATTTGCTGAACTAAACTGCATTGATTTCTGTTTGATGCAATAAATTAATGAACCAAAATCCTGCTGTATCTTTTTTGGCAGGATGTAAACGTATAATCAGAAAGAATTTCATGAAAGATCAAGTAGTTCTTATCGCAGGTGCATCAGGTGGAATTGGTGCGGCTTGTGCTCGCTTATTTGCAAAAGCTGGTGCTAAAGTGGTTTTGGCTGCACGTAACATGGAAAAAGCAGAAGAAATTGCTCGCGAAATCAATGGGAATGGTGGCGAAGCGTATGTGAGCGCTTTAGATGTGACTAATATTTCGTCGGTGAATACACTAGTAAATGATATTGCTAAAAAACTTGGCAAAATTGATGTGCTTGTAAATGCATTTGGTATCGGATTGATTAAACCCTTGCTCGACATCAATCCCAATGATGCAAAACGTGTATTTGATGTGAATGTGTATGGTACATTTTTACTCACTCAAACCGTTATGCGTTATATGGAAACTGCAAAAAAAGGAACCGTCATTTTTTATCCGGGAACTATGGGTAAATATGTGATGCGTGGTTCATCCGTGTATTCAGCTGCCAAACATGCATTAGTGGGTTTTGCGAAAGCACTCACAGAAGAGAATAAGCGTACGAACATTCGTTTTTCGCTCCTGTATTTAGGTGGTGTTGATACCACTTTTTGGGATGATCCTAACGTGGATATGAAAGTTCAACGTGATAAAATGTTAACAGTTGACGAAGTAGCTAAAGCTACCTACTATGCTGTTTCCATGCCGGGTGGTGCAGCCCTAAATGAATTGGTTTTACAGCCCGAA
>CAZIQX010000146.1:0-8923 GCA_964541325.1 uncultured Chitinophagales bacterium
TCGAATAAACCCCAAAATAAGCGTTTTTCACCCGGCTTAAGCCTCAATGATTTACAGGCCATTCAAGACATTTTACCCAGTGTGTACAAAGCAACTCCTGAAATTATTGGAGATGTTTTATTTGTGCGAAACGGAATTAAAAAAACCGGAAAACTGATAGGCGTAAACAGCGACTATTTTGAGATTTCAGCAACAGATTTAGAATCCGGACAATTCTTTTCTGAAACCAATTTGGTGCAATCTATGCCCGTTGCTGTGATTGGGAAAAGGGTTAAAACCAAATTTTTTGCCGGTAGTGATCCAATCGGAAAACAAATCAAATGTGGGCCGCTTTGGTTTACCGTAATCGGAGTGTTAAAAGAGCGCGGTGGTGCCAATTCAAGTATGCGCCATTTAGGAATTCGCGATTTTGACATGGACGTGTACATACCTGCAACCACGTTTTTACTGCGATTCAAAAATCGGGGAATGCTTACCGAACGTGATATCAAAAAAGCCAACTCTAATGATGATGATGAACAGGAAAGCGGAAGTAGTTCAACAAATTATCATCAAATAGACCGAATGATTCTACATGTTCAGGAATCAGCGTATATAAAACCTACCGCCGATGTAGCCTCTCGACTGTTACAACGAAAACATAATGATGTGGTAGATTTTGAGGTGATCATTCCTGAATTGTTACTTCAGCAGGAACAACGAACCAAGCGAATTTTCAACATAGTCCTTTCTTCGATTGCTTCCATTTCGCTACTTGTTGGTGGAATTGGCATTATGAATATCATGTTTGCCTCCGTAGTTGAACGCTACAAGGAAATTGGCACTCGTATGGCCATTGGTGCTCGAAAATTAGACATCAAACTTCAATTTTTAACCGAAGCCTTAGTGATTTCTTTAAGTGGTGGGATAGTCGGAATTGTACTCGGAGTCGGGTTGAGTTATATCATCGAAAGGGCAACCGGAATTACCACTCTTGTTTCCGTGATTTCTATCGTGATATCGTTTGGAGTTTCAATCTCCGTAGGATTGGTTTTTGGGATTTTTCCCGCAATAAAAGCTGCTGAACAAGAACCTGCAGATGTACTACGTTATGAATAAATGGATTTTTTCTTTTTTTATGGGTTGGATGATGAGCGCGCCTTTGCTTTGGGCTCAAGAAGTTAAGTTAACCCTCGAAGACGCCGTTGCAATCGCTCAAAATAATTCACCCATTGCTGATGCTGTTCGTAGCAATCGTAGGGCAGCACTTTGGCGCTACAAGGCCTTTCGTGCAGGATTACTTCCTAATTTAAGTATTTCTGGTGATGCGCCCGGTTATAATAACTCCATTAATCCCATCACACAGCCCGATGGAACGGTACGATTTGTTGGTCAGCAACAAGCAACGTTATCCGGTTCGCTTGATGTAAGTCAGGTCGTGCCTTACACGGGTGGTCGCTTCGAACTTTCATCCGGTTTAAATCGAGTCTTTTTTTATGATGCCAACACCGATGAATGGAGTTATTTGTGGCAATCAACTCCTTTGGTACTCAGTTACATTCAACCCATTTTTCAGTTTAATCAGCTCGCATGGCAACTTGAACTAGAACCGGTTCGGAATGAATTATCGAGATTGCAATTCACGGAAAGCATGGAAGAAGTGGCTTTAAATGCAACAAGGGCCTATTTCGATGCTTATCTAGCCAAAATAAATCTGGAAAACGCACAGTTTAATGTGGGCGTAAACGATACGATTTATAATATTTCGGTTGGACGTTTTAATGTGGGGAAAATTGCTGAAAATGATGTATTGCAAAGTGAATTAGCTTTGTTGAATGCTCGTACCAATGAGCAAAACGCACAATTGGCTTATGAAAAAGCACTTCAGGATTTAAAAATTCAGCTGGGTTTGCCGGTTGGAAAAACAATAGAAGTTGATGCCCCCCAAGCCCTGGGCTTGCTGAATATTGATGTTGATCTTGCCCTGCAACATGCACAGAAAAACAGCAGTTTTTTAACCAATGTGAAATTACGTGAGATGGAAGCGGAACAGTCGTTAAATCAGGCTGAAAGTAACGCCGGTTTGAATGCAAATCTCACAGCCCGATATGGATTAAATCAGACCTCAACCGAATTTGGTGAGTTATACAGTAACTTGCAGGATAGAAGCTTTTTTACCATCGGGTTTCAAATTCCGATTTTAAATTGGGGTCAAAACAATGCGAGAATCCAAGCAGCGCGAGAACAAGCAAATGAAACTCAAAAGCGCGTTTCCGTTGATAGAGAACAATACACGGTAGATGTTGAGTTTCGTGTTCGTCAATTTATGTTGCAACAAAATCAATTGATTATCGCGCAAAAATCGGATACGATTGCTCAACGTCGTTATGAGGTTACACGAGCCCGCTATTTGATTGGGAAAGTTGATATTACCAACTTACTTATCGCCCAAAATGAAAAAGATAATGCCCGAACCGGTTTGATTCGTGCTCAACGCGATTATTGGTTGGCTTGGTACGAGTTACGTCGTTCAACGTTGTTTGATTTTATCCAAAATGAACCTATACGCTATTTTGAATAATCAAATGTATTGGCAAGGCTTAATTGTTTAGAAAGATTCATTTCGATAAATCCTAAAAATGTGCATCACTAATCGAGTTGTACTACCCATTACATAAAGGCAAAGATTGCTTTTCTTCTAAAGGTGATGCTTTGTGTAGGTGTTTTAAGGGATAACTTTAAATCTGTAGGCTTCTGAAAGCCAAAAAATGCGCATAACTTTCCACATAAACCTGTAACCTTAGCCATTTCCGGTATTAATTTGCTCAATCATGTCTAAACAACTTTCCGAAACTGAAAAATCTTTATACGGCAGTGGTAGTCCTAAAAAAACTATTCGCATGAATAAAGTAAAAAAAATTGCCCTCATAGCTCACGATAATCGTAAACAGGCGCTTTTAGAGTGGGCTGCATTTAATAAAGGCTCGTTGGCTAATCATATTTTATTTGCCACCGGAACTACCGGAAAAATTCTATCTGCCGAATTGGATTTGCCCATCACTCGTTTTAAAAGTGGACCTCTTGGGGGTGACCAACAAGTGGGCGCCAAAATTTGCGAAGGTGAAATTGATTTTGTGATTTTCTTTTGGGACCCACTTGAAGCCCAGCCTCACGACCCTGATGTAAAAGCCTTATTGCGTTTGGCAACCTTATACAATATTCCTGTCGCTATTGATCGCGCTTCCGCAGATTTTATGATTTCTTCCCCATTGATGAATACCACCTATGAACGCATTTTGCCCGAAGCGCAAGGGCGTTACGAAGTTGGTTAAATCCATGTAAAAACAAGCGTCAGATCGTATCAAAACGAGCGAAAAAGGGCGTAAATACCTATATTTGCGCCTCATTTTGAACCTAAAACGAAATTCATCTCATGTCAGGGCATTCCAAGTGGTCAACGATTAAGCGTAAAAAAGCACTTATTGATTCTAAGCGCTCAAAAATTTGGACAAAAATTATTCGTGAAATCATGGTTGCTGCACGTGATGGCGGTGGTGATGTAAACAGTAATCCGCGGTTGTCGCTTGCCGTAGATAATGCCAAAGCAGCCAATATGCCGAAAGAAAATATTGACCGTGCTATCAAAAAAGGTACGGGTGAACTCGGTGGTGATGCTTATGAAGAAGTTACCTATGAGGGATACGGTCCGGGAGGAATCGCTTATTTTGTTGAGGCCGGAACGGATAACGTAAATCGGACAGTCGGCGAAGTGCGTCATATTTTTTCTAAATACGGTGGAAATTTGGGTACAAATGGTTCTGTTGCCTTTATGTTTACGCACACCGGAGTAATTACGATTCCTGCAGAAGGTGTTAGTGAAGATCAGTTAATGATGGATGCCTTGGAGGCCGGCGCTGAGGATATCAAAAATGAAGACGATGTGTTTGAAGTTCATACTGCACGTGAAAACCTGTTTGTGGTACGCCAAGCTTTAGAAACTGCAGGTTATAAAATTGAAAATGCTGAGTTGCAACGTATTCCCTCAACCTATACCAAAGTGGACGCTGAAACAGCTTTAGCCAATTTTAAACTGATGGAAAAGTTAGAAGAGAACGATGATGTTGCAAACGTGTTCAACAACATGGAAATGGATGAAGAAACCATAGCCTTGGCTGAAACCTTGTAAGCAATGAAATTTTAAAAAGCTCGTTTTAAGGCAAAAACAGAATTACCTATGTTAAAACTTCTTTTTTTACTGCTCATTTTATCGAACGACTCAGCTCGTGAAGGCAATAAAGCATACGAAGAAGGGAATTTTGCCCAAGCTGAGCAATTATTTCGACAGGCCTTAGCAGATAATCCTGAAGATCCACGCATTGTATTCAATTTAGCTAACGCATTAGCTAAGCAGGAAAAATTTGAGCAGGCTGTTGCTACCTACGAACAGTATAAAGCAATGGTGGAAGCCCCTGAGGACAAATCCAAGGCCGATTACAATATCGGAAACGTGCTGGGACAAATGCAAAAATGGGATCGGGCTTTAAAGTATTTCAAAGAAGCCTTAAAACGTGACCCGAAAGACGAAGAAGCCAAATACAATTATGAGTTAGCCTATAAGCAGAAAAAAGAGCAGGAAAAGCAGCAAAATCAGCAAGGAAACGATCAGGACAATCAAAATAAAGACAAAAACGACGAGCAAAATAAAGACGAAAATCAACAGAAGAACGATCAAAATCAGCAGAATAAAGATCAGAACGATCAGCAACAAAATCAGGAAAATCAAAATAACGAGCAGAACAAACAAGATCAGCAAAATCAACAAAATAAGCAGTCGGATCAGCAGCAAGACCAACAAAAGTCGCAGCAGCCTATGCAGGCTCAAATGAGTAAAGAACAAGCTCAAAAAATTCTGCAGGCTTTAGACAAAAAAGAGCGTGATTTGCTCAAACAATTCAAAAAACCAAAAACCGAAAACACAAAGAAAAACAATGGCAAAGATTGGTAGTTGGCTGTTTTTTTTGTTCGGTTTGATGGCGTTTTCATCGGTGAAAGCGCAAGATGTAGAAGTAAACGCTACCTTAAGTGAAACAGTAGTATTTCAGGGAGATCGGGTTGTTTTAACGGTTTCTGTAAGTGGTAAACGATTTAAAAATGTAAGCAATCCGGAGCTTCCTGAATTAAATGGAATGCGTTTTTTAACCACAACGCCATCCACATCAACAAGCTTTTCGTTTGTAAATGGGGTTTCAAAAAGCACGTATAGTTATTCCTATTATTTGCTCACAGAAAAAGAAGGAGACTATTTTGTACCTGAAGTTTTGATTCAAATAGACGGAAAAACGTACAAAACACAACCGCTGAAAGTTTCGGTAAAAGGGCGAAGTCAAACCATGACTACCCAACAGGAAACGCCGGATATTTATTTGAAATTGGAGGTTTCGAATGAAAAACCCTATGTGGGCGAACAGGTTATTGCAAAAGTCGTGTTGTATTTCAAGAATAATCTTGAAATTTTATCCTATCAACCGGTTGCAGGTTGGAAAGCCGAAGGTTTTTGGAAAGAAGAACTAAATGATGGTAAACAACCTCAGGCAGAATCAGCAATTATTAATGGAATGCGCTATCGAAAAGCAGAGTTGGTGAAATATGCTTTATTTCCATCAAAAACAGGAAAACTTACGATAAGTCCATTTTCTGTAGTAACCACAGTTCGAGTTGCATCTAGAAACAGAGACCCGTTCAGTTCTTTTTTTGGTGGATTTGGAACCAATCAACGAAACATTGATTTGCAAACAGATCCACTCGAGTTAGATGTAAAATCAGTTCCCACTATTCAAGATGCAGAATACATTGGTGCTGTTGGAACATTTACCGTAAAACGAGGGATTTCTAAACAAGAAGCCTTAGTGGGTGAGTCGGTTGAGGTAACTACAACCGTAACGGGTACAGGAAATATTGCATTAGTAAGTCGCCCGACCTATTCCTATCCGAATACCTTTGAAATTTACGACCCACAGGAAAATGCCTCCATAAACCGAAAAGGGGATGTTGTTTCAGGAAGCAAAACGTTCACCGATATTTTAATTCCCAGAACACCGGGTACCTATGAATTACCGGAACTAAACGTTTCTTATTTCAATCCACAGAAAAAAAAGCATGAAATAGTGCTTTTGCCGGCTATTTCAATGACTATAAAACGCGATCCAAGAGCAACACAGCTTACCTCACAAGTAATCCCATTTAATGTACAGCCGGTTATGGGTTTAGTAGCCTGGAGCTCAAAATCTCCCCAAATGTATTATCGTGAATGGTGGTTTTTTGCATTGATAGGTTTCCCGATTGTGGCAGGCGTTGGATTATTTTTTTACCGTTCGTATTTAGATAGAATGGAAGGCGATGCACAATTTGCCCGTTCGAATAAAGCATCTAAAAAAGCCGATAAACGTTTATTTGAAGCAAAAAAAGTAGCACAAGGCGATGTAAAAACAGCTTATTCTGCTCTGTATAATGCCATTGTAGGTTATGTAGCCGATCGAGCACACGTTCCTGAAACCGGTGAATCGGATGCATTTTATCTTGAAATTTTAAAGAAAAAAGGCTTGGAAGATGAGGTGCTTCAGCCTTTGAAACAACTTTTAGAAAAGTGTAGCACCATTCGGTTTGCACCGGTAAGTTCTGTTTCTGATTTTGAGAAAGACACCGCTTTGGCATCCGATTTACTCAAAAAAATAAGGAGGGTGTTGTAATGTTTTTATTCATGGTGCTTCTTTTATGGCAATCGGTTTCTGATGTACAACTCAAATTTGATCAAGCCAATCAATTCCTCAAAAATCAGGAGTTCGAACAAGCAATAACGATGTATCGTGAACTCAAAATGGCGGAATTTGAGTCCGGTGCTTTGTATTTAAATAGTGGTTTAGCATACACTCAACTCGATTCATTGGGCATGGCAAAAGCTGATTTCTTACAGGCAGCTGAATTTGAAGATACACGTGAACAAGCTTTGGAAGGCTTAACGTATATCACCAAGAAATTGCCACAGAAAGCTGCGGCTCTCCCCAAAATGCCTTGGGATAATTTATTGGAATGGACCGTTGAATCCGGAATTTATTTTTGGATGATTTTGGGGTCGTTACTACTTTATCTATCGTTTCTATTTTTGGTTTTATATTGGTTTAAGTTTCGTGGTAACCGATTGGTACTCAATTTGTTAATGGGTGGAATACTACTTACAATAGCGTTTTTTGCTGCGGGTTTTTATACCAACTATGTGAACAGTCGTTATGGGAAAGCCGTTTTGATTAAGGAACAATCAACGCTTTATGAGGCGGCTTCCAGTAGTTCTTCTGTAATAAGTTTGGCATTTGAGGGTTACGAATTTACGGTTGATTTCACCACTTCGGCAGGGAATCCCGATTGGGTGTATGTACGCATGAGTAATGGTGTTTTTGGATGGATTCCCAAACAAGATCTTATTCAATACAAGTAAAGAAAGGTTTTTATGGCTACGGTATTAGATTTTATTGATGCGAACGGTAAGCGTTTTGAAGACGAGTTATTCGAGTTGTTACGCATCCCAAGTATCAGCACAGACTCATCGAAAAATGATGATGTAAAAAAGGCGGCAGCATTTTTGCACCAACAACTAGAAAGTATGGGATTGGAACATGTGCAAACATTTCCGACGAAAAAACATCCGATTGTGTATGGTGAGTACCTCAAAGCAGGTTCAAACAAACCCACCGTGCTAATTTACGGTCATTATGATGTTCAGCCGCCCGACCCACTCGAATTATGGGAATCAGAGCCATTTACTCCAACGGTAAAAGATGGAAAAGTATATGCACGTGGCTCTGCTGATGATAAAGGTCAGGCTTATATCCACGTAAAAAGTGTGGAAAGTTTATTAAAAACTACCGGTGAACTCCCTGTTAATGTGAAGTTCATTTTGGAGGGCGAAGAGGAAATCGGATCACCCAATTTGGTTCCTTTCTTGAAGGAACACAAAGACTTACTCGCTTGCGATATGGTTCTGATTTCAGATACGTCCATGTTTGGCAAAGACATTCCAAGTATCACCTACGGATTGCGTGGTTTGGCGTATATGGAAATGGAAGTGTTTGGACCTGTTAGAGACTTACATTCAGGGGTTTACGGGGGTGCTGTTAATAATCCCTTAAATGTGTTGTGTGAAATTATCGCAAAACTTAAAGATGAACACGGGGTGATTCAAATCCCGGGATTTTATGATAAGGTTCGTTTGCTTACTCCGATAGAGCGAGAGGCCTACCAATTGCTTCCGTTCGATGAAGAAACTTATAAAAAAGACCTCCATATTAATGATGTTTTCGGAGAAGAAGGTTACTCAACCCTAGAGCGGTCATCAGCGCGGCCTACCTTAGATGTAAATGGTATTTGGGGAGGATATCAGGGAGAGGGTGCCAAAACGGTACTTCCTGCAAAAGCCGGTGCAAAAGTGAGTATGCGTTTGGTTCCCGACCAAGATCCACATGAAATTGCTGAATTGTTCCAAAAACATGTAATGACACTTGTTCCCAAAGGTGTACGAGTTGTGGTTAAAGAGCATCACGGCGGTTATCCGGCTATTACGGATTTAGATTTTTATGGGATGAAAGCTGCTGCTAAAGCTTTTGCCGATGTGTATGGAAAAGAACCCTTATTTACTCGTGAAGGTGGTTCAATTCCGATTGTAGCATCATTCAAAAATATATTGGGTGTAAATTCTATACTGATGGGATTCGGATTAAACTCTGATGCTATTCACTCACCTAATGAGCATTTTAGTTTGGAAGATTTCCATCGCGGAATTAAGACCTCTGCCCGATTTTTGCAGATTTTGGGCGAGTAAAAACCACAAATTTGGTCTAATAAAAAAGGCTGAATCGTTTTACGATTCAGCCTTTTTTATTCAAGGTATTCAATT
>CAZIQX010000147.1:0-1927 GCA_964541325.1 uncultured Chitinophagales bacterium
ATTGTAACGCAGAACATATTCAGCAACGTCTTCGAATGCTACTTTCCATGTATCCACCAAGTTGTTGTTTCCAATTGAATTAGTCCACGTGTGAGGAGATAATGACCCAATTCCTGATTGATCTACTCCGCCCACAGGTAAATCATTCCAATAATAAAATTGTGAGGTTTCATTATCAGCCGGCAAAAGATTGAATGTTGGCCCTGCTGCACCCGGTTGATTCTCTACATCAAAGAAAGGAAAGTGTATTTCTGATGATTTGGTTCGTAAACTAACTGTAATGGTTAAACCGTTAGGTGCATCAGCGCCACTTCTAAGTTTACCATCCCAATAAATACTGTTAAATCCAGAATTTGCCGGACCCGTAATTGTACGTTCTGTTCCTCTGTTATAAATACCATCATTGTTTTCATCTAAAACGATTTCAAATGTCCAATCTCCGTTAGTTGTAAATTCAAAAAAACCACCTGTACCTGGAACGGCACAATTATTTCTAAAGACCAAATTGCTAACGGTTGGTATGATAGGTGGAATTACTGGTTTTTCCGGAAAATTAAAATACATGGGATATTGAGGCACCATGATTCCACCACCGGCAACGGACTGATTAGGCAAGTTTGTTGAACCTGTACGGTTGGTGAACATATGAAATCCGAAAGGCGCAATACCGTTCATATCGCCTCGCCATAAATACCCTTCATGATACGTACCCAAGTCTTCCCCATCAACCATGAATAATTCGGCATAATAACGGGCATTGAAGTTTAAGCTCGAAAGTGCCAAATGCCTCGACCATAAACGACCTCGCCGCAAGATGTCATCAATTTGTGTTTCAGTTCCTTTGGTATTGCGAACCATGATATCGAAATACTGAACACCACCAGCGTCGTTTCCTCCACCCGTACCATAAAGAATAATTTTGTAAGCCCCTAAGCCCTGTGCCGGAACAAAGGTTACCGGAGCTCGTGGACGTGTCGAAATATTTTGAACATCTTGAATATCGGTAAATGTACCGGCATAGCCCGTTCCATTTTGAACTACATCATAGGTAAATACAGAAACTGTGGTATCATTTGCCCCATAAATTTCGATATCGGTTGTTCCTTGATAACGTGATGTATAAATATCAATCACTTCATCAAAGTTGAGCACATCAACCCAAAGAACGGTTAAACGGCGCAGGGTTCCATTCACTACAGGATTCGAGCCTTTAGCAGGATGCTCTAAATACAAATCCGGATTGGCAGCATTTCTTCGTTTCAGCTCATAACTTCCTTCAGCTGAAAGACCAACTGTTATCCACATAAAAAACAATAGTAAAAGTAATCTTTTTTGATACATCTTATCCCTTATCTCCACCATCTTGGCTTTACATCATACACTTGAGGTACAACAACTACTTGTTCTACATTACGAAGCTCAATATCCACTCTTCGGTTCAAAGCCCGATCCATTTCAGTTACTTCGGGTTCATTTAAACCACGACGTACATCCAATAACATTCTTCCCGGTGCAATTCCTTTTGATTTCAGGAATTCAAATACTTCATTTGCACGTTTCCATGCCATTTCATCATTTCTGTTCAACAT
Organism: uncultured Chitinophagales bacterium; assembly: GCA_964541325.1. Taxonomy (GTDB): domain Bacteria; phylum Bacteroidota; class Rhodothermia; order Balneolales; family M1805; genus M1805. Next base: position 1,590 of record CAZIQX010000147.1, read on the forward strand.
AGTTTGAGAATCGGAACCACCAATAATGTTTAGTTCTGCTTCTGGATGAGCTTTGAGGAATACGGCCAATCGCATTAAAATGGCTTGCGATTTATGGTCGAGACTGGAACTTGCAAAAGCAAAATGTACTTTGTTGGCAACATGTGGCAACGAACGTGTTGGAGATTGTAAAATAGGCATATCGTTTCGTTCGCTTTGGATTTCAACCATTCGATACAATTCTTCAGGTATGTAACCCGCTTTCTCGCCCACTAAATCGTCGTTTTGTTCCATGATTTCCAAATCGTCTGGCGGAACATACGCAAATAAGATTGCAGAATGCATAGACGATGCGCCAT
>CAZIQX010000147.1:1937-2692 GCA_964541325.1 uncultured Chitinophagales bacterium
CATACTGACGTTCATCGTAACGATTTGAAACACGGTACTCGAAACTCATGCGTTCTGCGGGTACTCCGGCATCTTCAAGGAAAGTAATAACTTGTTTAGCGCGTTCCGTTACTAAACTTTCACCTGATTTATCGTAACCAAATACCATCAATTTGACGTTGGTTTTTACTTTTAGGATGGCTGCAATTCTTCCTAAAAGTAATCGGTTTAAATCCGACAATTCAGCGCTATTTAATTTAAAATGTACACGATCTGCCACGGTGTTAAATTCCGTCGAAATCAAGTAATTCCAATATTTTGAATAAGCCAATTCACGCTTTTCAATTTGCAAGTCTTCAACCTGTGATACTAAATCAACATCAACTCCGGTTGCATTAACCGTAAATTCTACGCGTCGGTTTTCAGCTTCGTGAACAATGTTGGTTTCGTTTGAAATTCGTAGTTCTGATTTCCCTTTTGGATCAATTTGAACACGGCTTGAATCAACACCGGCTGCAATTAAATACGCTTTTACGGCTTCAGAACGGCGTTTTGATAAGTAATAGTTGTACATCGAGGTATTGCGCGAGTCGGTGTGACCGGCTAACTGAACTGTTGCATTTTCTTTTTGATGTAAAAACCAAGCCAAGCGATTAATCATTGTGGCTGAAATTTCAGAAATGGCGGCTTTATTCAAGGCAAAGTGAACATCTTTTGGAAGAACAAAACGCTCACGTAAAATGGCCGGTTTTGGTGTTACGGCAATTAAACACGGA
>CAZIQX010000147.1:2702-4880 GCA_964541325.1 uncultured Chitinophagales bacterium
ATGGGTTTGGGCATAGTAAACGTAAGAGGCTCGCATCCGCAATCAAAATCAGGATAATCGGTCGGACTCGATTTGGTTACACGATAAATTTCTTGTTCGTCGAATTTGTAATGTAAGCTTACATAAACGCCATGAGCGGTAAAATCGGCGCCGGAGAGATCACGATCACGATAACCCAAGAAATTATATCCTCCTGCTAATCGTAAGTTTTTAGCGACAATGTACCCAAGTTCTGCCCCTAAGCCCATTTGATTGGAGGTAAAGCTAGCATTGGATAACATGGAGGTTGAAAATCCGGCATCAAATCGGCGAGATAAATCATAAATTGCGCGTAATCCTAAGAGCTGCATAAAGTTAGAGCTCTCAAAATTATTGGCGGTTTCTGTAGCATATCTTCCCGACCATCTGGACGTCAGGTAAAAATCGTCGGTTGGCTGCCAGTTTACATGTGAAGAAACCATATGAACCGAACGCTCTAAACCACTTCTGAATCCGTTATTTTGTTCATAAATGTATTCGTAACGGCCAAGTGCATTCCAGGTAGAAAACTCAGATTCACGGAACGCAAAACCTGCGCGCATGCGCTCTAAAACACGATCTCCGGATCCACCTTTACTGATAGCTAAGGTGTTTTTACCCAAAAACGACCATTGTTCAGTAATTCGATGTGCATAACCTAAGGTGCTGATGTAAGCATCTTCCAGTTTAGAGAAACGAGTTTCTAGTCGTGCACTTGCTTTCCAATTGGGATTAGCTGTGTAATCCAATCCCAATGAAATGGAAGTTCCCTCATTTACTGCAACACCGGCAATACTGAATACGCGCTCAATTCCAGCGGTTAAACCTAAACCTTCGCGCAACATAAACTGATTACGAACACCCATAGATGCTTGTGTTGTTCTTCCATCGAAGGCATCGCGTGAACGATATTCGGTGTAAACGCGCCCGTTTCGCATGTAACCGGCATCAATTCCAACAACGGTATTATTTTGTTGTTGTTGATCATTCAGGGCGTAACGTCCACCTAAACTGGATATAAATTCATGACGCGCATACACTCTACCGCGTGAACCCAAGCTGTAATCAGCGCCTAAAGCAGCGATTCGGCGTTCCATTGAAGCTAAACTTTGTTCGTATTCCCCATAAACCTCCGCTGAGGTAACATAAGGCAAGCGAGAAGTAACTTTACTTCTGATTGTACCTTGTTCGGCTACATGGGCACTTCCGTTTTGATCATCTTTCATATAACGAACCCCAAGTTCACCTTGAACACCAAAACCTAAACCACGTTGTACATTCAGCATGGCACCTTGACGTAGCGCGCCGGTGGTATCATTTTTAGATAGCAGAGCTTCTGTTTGAATCATTGTTTTTGAGCCCAAACGCATCGTTCCACGCATACCGGCTTCAGTACGAGCACTATTTAACATGCTGAATGGGTTCACAAAATCTTCGCTGGTTTTTCCTGCAAATACTCGTCCGTTAAAAATTTTACCTGAATGTTTGTATTCTAATCTAGCACCAAACCCTTCTCCTCTATTTTCTTGATCTGTTCGGGCAACTTCAGCAATCAATGCCCCTTTATCGCCTACTTTTACCGTTGAGTTCGCACTTACTAAATTGTACGTTTGATTGGGGTTGGCGTCAACGTGGGCAGTTCCACCAACTTCAACGGATTTACTAAGTGCTACCTGCGCATCAGTTGTTGCAACCACAAATTTTTCAATAGCTTCCTCTGTTTCATACGAAATGCGAATAAAACGTGGATTCAAGTTTTCATCTAAACTGAATACAGGAGCATTAAAGAAAATGTGACCGGTAAATTGCTCTATGGTATAATCACGGAATCGCATCATTCCAACTGTTTCTAGAATAACATCCGGCTGATTTCTATCACGAGTTATGATTTCTATTCGCTCACTGTTTTCGCGAATATTTTCAAATTTCAAACGGTAAGGACCGGAAATACCTAAAGCTGGAATTTCTTCAATGATTTGACGAGAATCCGCCAAGCTCACCGATGCATTCGCTTTAATTTTATCCGTTTCATAATGAACTTTTGCTCCAGTCAGGTTTCGGTTAAATTGACCCAAATTTCGAGCCGGAGATTGGTCCATCGTGTTAAAATCGCCATAAAGAGCAAAATGCTTGTTTTTATCAACACGAACAAACAAGCGG
>CAZIQX010000147.1:4890-8788 GCA_964541325.1 uncultured Chitinophagales bacterium
TCGGAATCAAATGAAGCTGTTAATAAATAGGAACCTAAAATTTTTCCTTTGATGAAGAATGCCATTCGAGCTGAAGCGCTGAAATCATCATTTCCTGCATTTAAACCACGTAATTCTTCTTCAAAAACATCACTTTGATTCACAGCATCAATTCGGAAACCATTTTTGAGTCGAAGTGCTCCTTCAATGATACCCGCTGCAATTAACGGGCGCAAATTTGGCACAAAATGAAGTTCTGTTTGGGATGTCAATGTCCCTGATTTTACCACAAACTTACCTACGCCGGGTTCGAGTGGTGCTTCAACAAAAGCGATACCATCCCCGCCTTCAATAAATTGCTGCGTGCCGGCTTCTACTTCGTTTAAGTCTTCCGTTAGCAAACGACCTAATTCAATATCAATCGTTATTGGTGTTCGGGTCTTAACTTGAATACCATTTTTGTCGAGTGCTTCAATTTTAATTTTTGCGATGGTTTTTCCGTCGGCGGGTATGATTTCTTCTAAATTGGTGATACGGAATGTTTCAATCAAACCCGGTGCATAAACAGTGATTTCGCGTTTTCCACGTTCATTTCCAAAAGGGTCGAACACCGTTACGGTTACCTTGTTTTCACCTTCTGCGAGTTCCACACCTACATATTCCCAACCTTCAACAACAGGAGTATTCGCTTTTTTACCGATTTGGGTTTCCGGGATTTCCGTTCCATTTACCTGTAACACAAATTTAGAACCGGTAGCACCTTTCACCATCACATTGGTTACTGGAGTTCTGAGTGAATCCCCGTCATTCAAGTTCATAAAACCAAGACTGCGGTCGGCTAATTCAAGAAATGCCTCCATACCAACGTCGGTAGTCATGAGGTTTTCTGTTATCCAGAAGCTTTTGTTCTCTTCCTCGTTTAATAATGGATTAAAAACGGAGCCTGTTTTGACTTCAGAAGACTGATTTCCAACGATACCTGAACTTGGCAACGCTTTGGTTTCACGCTGAACTCGTTGATTTTGAGCATCTAATCGGGCTTTTAAACCTTGGGCTAATTCAGCAGGCAAGTCAGTCATGTCAGAAAAACGAGCACGAATTTCAGGTAGGATGTCTTGTGAATCGTCGCAAATTGCAAAATCGGCTTTATGTAATTCACCTTTTTGCAAATCAACAAAACGAGATGAGGGGTCGAATGCATGTCGGTTATCTAAAACAACTAAACCACCTCCCTCAGGGATGGTGGTTACATCTAGCTTTAACACATGGCGGCGCGGACGAACACCATAGAAACTATACTTTCCGAGAGCGTCAGTTTCGATATAGTTCCCGTTTTCCATATAAATGCGAATACCGGGAACTCCGGGTTCATTCTCATCCTGAACACGGTTTTTGTTTTTATCATAAAACACTTTACCGATTATGAAGGCTTCATCCGAGAAAACACCTCTATCAACACGAACAGTAACTTCAGCTTCGTTGGAGATTTTATCAATTAATTCATCTGCGAAAGCAACGGCAACGTTTTTACCATCGCTGGTTGCTGCTGCCGCATTCGTTTGTAAACGGTAACGTAACGTTTTTGTAGAACCAATGGTTAAATCACCAATAGCAAATTCAAGGACGGGACCTTTACCACCCACAGGATCCGTAATCGTGGTGTCATCAACTTGGGCAGAACCTTTTACATAAGCAAAACCAAACGGCAGATTATCGGTTACCTGAACATTTGAAATATCACTTTGAATTAAGTTTGAAACTTTGATTTCATAATTCACAAATCCTCCGAGATCTACCCACTCTCTATCTGCTGTTTTTTCCATATTCATGGCAAGCAGACCGTTTACATCAAGAGGAATATCAAAACGTGCTGGCCCGTGTGCTTCTAAAATCTCAAATTCTTGACCAAATGAAGCATTTGCAAACAGATTTCTATCCGAGGGCAGAACTGAAATCGACAAGTTTGATGGGAAATTATACTGCGCCGGTGGGGTAACCACAACGCGGTAACGACCTGTTCTCAAATAGGGGAAGGTGAACTCGCCTGCTGCTTCTGTGGTAATTTCATTCGGCATCGTTTCAATTCCGCGAGGGTCTAAAACTGTTGCAGGAATACCATTTGGATCATTGGTGACATCGAATATTTGGACGAGAGCACCGGGAATTGGTCTATTTGACTCTGAATCGAATACAACCCCTACCGGATTTACATAAACCGTTGCAATAATTCGTGCCGTAGCCCCGCCTTTACCACATTGAAATAGTTCTGCAATTAACTCATCATTCTGAGTGGTCTCCAGGATTTGATTTTGCTGAAGAACCGGAAATTCACGGAAGTCACGAGTCGGTATTGCTCGGTTAATTCTAAAAATACCAGTATTTCTTCCTGTTTCGATTGCTAAAAACGATTCTTCGTCGCCTGTTAATGTTGATGTTATGGTGATAATCGTTGAGTCTGCCCAAAGTGGAAATCGGTTACAGCCGGCTGCATCTGCTTGCAGAAATAAAGGTTGCCCTACTTCAGTGATGTTGGTTTCGGTTGTAAATGTATTATCTGTGTAATATTGAATACGTGCATCGTAATCCGGTAAAGCAGCAACTACCAAGTTTGAGGTTCCGTCGCTAGTTTGCTCGCCTGTACCATCGTCATAGGTAACAATAGCTACGTTTTCAATTTCTCCGTTTGCATTATTATTTACTGTTACTTTAAAACGTACGGTGAATGACTCTTTAACATTGATTCGATCGAAACCAACGGCAATCATATCAACAAACGATGGATCTGTTGGAACGATACGAGTGAATTCATTAGCAGGGAACCCAACAATATGATACAATTGTTCGCCTGAACTGATGAAATCAAAGGATTTGAAGGTGGTATTTGCCGGAATAAAATCTTTTAAAAGCACCATTTCTTCTGGTTGATTATCCACAAAAATAGGAATGGCTAGTGCCGCTACATCACCTGTATTTGTTCCATTAATTTCAAAAGTGAGTTCCTCTCCTTGGCGTACTTCATTTTCTAAAATCACTTTGGTAAGCTCAAGTTGAGTTCCTGCAATTATCTCAACCGAATCGAAAACCTCATCAAGTAAATCATTGTTTTCATTGAATAATTGAACATAAAAAATACCCATGTTTCCAGGTTTTAAACCCAATGGAATCATAGCTTCAACTCGAACTTTTTTCGATTCAAGAGGTGCTAATTCAACTATTTCAAAGGTTTCTTCAAACTGCGTTAACTCAGCATCATAAATTTTGTCTGCTTTTGCAACAGGAGCGTCTTCAATATAAATTCTAAACTCTTCGAAGTTATAACTTCCATTTCCTGTATTGCCTGTTTTTACCGTTATTTGAATAGTTTGATTGCTTTGATTAACAAGCGTGTGTTCTAAGGCTATTCTTCTACCTTGGCGACTCACCACTGAATTATCCGGGAAGATATCAACTCGTTCAACACCATTAACAATGGCCTGAACTGCATTCGATTCACCAATTAAAACATTTCCTGCACCATCTAAGAACGTAAAAATGGCCTTGTTTTCAATAACAGCACCAGCCATAGGCGTAGTCTGAGCCTGAGCCAAAACGGCTGTGGCAAAGAGCAGGCTAAAAAGTAAACCTAGGATGCTGTTTTTGTTCATGTTTAGAAAAAGTTGGCCGGAGATTTTCACATCCCCGACCAATGGATGTTTGATGTTTGAGTTTGAGTAGAACCGGGGCTTTCACACTCCCGATTCAAGGGATGTTTGATGTTTGAGTTGTTTAGAGAGATTAAATTCGGAAGTCTTCATCGAGCCTAAGCCAAATTGACGAAGACCCCGATAGAAGAGGAATGTGGCCTTTCAGACCACATTCCACCGATGTTTGTTTAGTTGTCGATCAAGACTCCGAACGTAATTACGGCTGATTCACCGGC
>CAZIQX010000148.1:0-430 GCA_964541325.1 uncultured Chitinophagales bacterium
TTGGTGAACAAGCAAACTTTAAAATTGAACGAAATCCGTCGCTATTCACCTTAACCTGCTTCATTCAATTATGAAACTTCGCACCGTACTCATTGATGATGAACCGCTTGCCCGCGAAATTTTACGCGATTATTGTCAACTGCACCAACATTTGGAACTTGTTAACGAGTTCGATTCCATTCTTTCAGCGGCAAAATGGTTTACCTCAAATACCTGCGACATTCTTTTTCTGGATATTCAAATGCCTCGAATTACAGGTATTGATTGGCTCAGAACGAATCCCTTACATCAACAGACCTCAGTAGTACTAACGACCGCTTACTCAGAGTTTGTAAGTGAAAGTTATGAACTTCAGGTTCGTGATTATCTGCTGAAACCGGTTTCATTTGAACGATTTTCTAAATGTGTGGATCGTATTTTGCTGCAACAC
>CAZIQX010000148.1:440-1933 GCA_964541325.1 uncultured Chitinophagales bacterium
GCAACACACTTCGAACGCAACCGAAAACGACACCACCCTCTTACTCCGCGTCGATAAAGCCTGGATACCCGTTGATAAGAACACGATTTTGTTTGTACAAGGAATGGGAGACTATATCAAGATATTCACGGAAAAGCAATCCTATGTAACTCAGGATACCATGAAAAACTTTCATGAAAAATTACCGCACCATCAATTTGTAAAGCCGCATAAGTCTTGGATTATCAATAAAAAAGCAATTACCAAAGTGGAAGGAAATTTAGTATTCATAGGCCAAACCGAAATTCCTATAAGCTTACATTACAAAGATGATTTTCTGAAAGCCTTAGGATTGTAAAGCTTGTTTATTTTTTTCCGGTACTTCCAAAACCGCCCTCACCTCGTTGGGTTTCTTCCACTTCCATCACTTCTTCAATAGGTAATTGAACCACCGGTGCTACAACTAATTGTGCAATTCGGTCACCTCGATGTATTTCAAACGGTTCAGAACCATGATTGATAGCAATCACTTTCACTTCGCCGCGATAGTCAGCATCAATAGTGCCGGGTGAATTTAACATGGTGATTCCGTGCTTAATAGCTAGACCGCTGCGCGGACGTACTTGTACTTCATATCCTTTTGGAATTTCAAAAATGAGTCCGGTTGGAATTAAAACGCGCTCACCGGGTGCAAGTACCCATGTTTCTTCTACGGCAGCGCGAACGTCCATGCCGGCTGCACATTCTGTGGCGTATGCCGGTAATTCTATTCCTTCTGAATGGGGTAATCGTTTGATTTTAAGCATATTTGAAAATTTGTAAAGGTGTAAAGGTGTAAAGGTGTAAAGGTTAAGAGTATTCAGTATTCAGTATTCAGGGGTCAGGGGTCAGGGGTCAGTATATGCTGCACGGGCATCTACACTTATCACTTATCACTTATCACTTATCACTTATCACTTATCACTTATCATTTCTCATTTCTCATTTATCATTTCTCATTTCTCATTTCTCATTCCTTTTGTATTCTATCAATTTTACTTTTACGGCGCCAATCCATACATCGGCATGGGCTTCCAAAGGAATTCGAAGTGAATCGGTTCCGTACCAGGCATAAAATTTACCGTTAAAGCCAAAAGGGCCTTCAAACGGTGCATCACCATACAATTTTACCGTTTCAACCGAGTCCTGAAAAGCCAAATAGTGACGTTTCTCCGTTTTGGATTCATATCGTAAGGCTATTTCTTGTAAGGTGGTATCCACATAAATGGGGCTTTTTATCAACGTGTCTTTGCCGGCAAAAAATCGTGAGAAATAATAAATATCGGGTCCTAACAAGGAATACGGCGCCCAAGGCAATTCTTTTTGATAAAACTCATCTTTTTCAGGGCGAAACTCAACCTGAACTGTTTTTGCCAAGGTATCCGTTTGCATCAAAATTTCTTTCATGATTTCTGAGTCAATATCATCACTTAAGAATTCTAAACCATAGGTTTTATCCCCTTTTTCAGCAAATA
>CAZIQX010000148.1:1943-5574 GCA_964541325.1 uncultured Chitinophagales bacterium
CACATACAGAATAGTAGTGTTCGCGTTTTTTTCCCAGAAACAACAATTTCGGATTGGAACGCATGACCATTTTGTATTTCAAAGCCGGCATGCCACGATAGACCGTATCCCTAACCGGATGAATTTCCACAAAACCTAACCGGAAAGGTCCGTAGTGTACTTCATACAAGAATGATTCACGAACCGGACGCAGTTGTTCAGGCGTAGGCTGTGAAAAACCTGGTTTGGCATCAATCAGCAAGCCCCCAACAAGAACAATCAGGAATGTAAACCTGTTCAATCTTCCTCTTCTTCGCTAAACAAATGTTCATAAGCGTCTTCATCAAAACCCACCATAACGGAATCGTCGTGTTCTAAAACCGGACGTTTAATCATGGTTTGATGTTCTTGAAGCAAATCAATGAGTTCGTCATCCGAGAGTTCTTTATCCCCTATTTCGAGCTTGCGCCAGGTGGTTCCTTTGCGGTTCACGAGCGTATCAATACCAACTAAATACGCAAAACGAGCGATTTCTTCCCGGCTTAAGGGTTCTTTCTTCACATCCACAAATTCGTATTCAATTCCTTTGTTATCAAGAAAGGTGAATGCTTTTTTCATCGTATCGCAATTTTTAATGCCGTAAATTGTTGTCATAAAAATCTGATTGTGCGTTAATTCCAAAAAATCTGATGCCAAACTTAACGAACCGTCCCCTTTATTTCGCATTATTTCTTTCACTTTTTATGATCAGTTGCGATTTGAATAAAAATCAAAATCGTTTTGAACAGGAAGCATTTCGAACCCCGGAAGGCATAACAAGTACCGATATTGGTGGACAAATTCTATCCAACGATGCCGACGATTGGCGCATCTCCCCTCTTTATATCAACAGCATCGAAGTGTTGCGTCCGGCCTACCCCAATCCCGCATCCAATCAAACCATCACGGTTGAATTTTTAGTTACAAGTCTTGACTCCATTGTGGGACTCATGGGTTACGTGTTACGTGCTGACGGCAGTCTTTCCCGAATAGGAACCTATCGCACCGATACCTTGCCTGTGGGTACTATATCCATACAAATCGACCCAACCGTGTTTTCATTTGCAGGAAATTTGTCGGGAGCACAAGGTCTTCATCGCGTACTTTTCTACGACATTCAAGACCGAATCATTACCTATGGAGATGTTCAGATAGAATAAGCTGTAATTGTTACGTGTGAAGCACTTAAACGCTTTCCAATGATTAAGGCATTCTGTATTATAAGCCCATGTTTAAAGTTACGATACCACAAAAAAATATCCTGCAACGCCTCATCTTTCCGGAGAGTTTTGGAACGATTATGGAAGAAACAGGCATGCGCTATGGGGAAATTCGTGACGATATCATGCAGTTATTGCATTTGGGATTGATTAAAGCCGTTGGGCTTCAGCCTCAAGATGTAAAAAAAATGGTGTTTTATGATCTGGATAACGTGGACGGATGTTTATTTCAGGCAACACCAAGAGGGTTAAAAGTTATCAAACAGGTAATCGCAGGTGTATGAAATCAGGAATGCTTCCATTTTATACACGATTGCAAGGAGTGAATCATGAAATTTGAGATAACTCAAGGTGAAACCAATTTGGAAACCGAAATACTCGAAACTTCACAAGTTCGTGTGTTCGACCAACTCAAAGATTTTGATTGGATGCCTCAGAAAGACGGTTCTTTTACCGTAAAACTCGATGATGCATTCTATAAACTGTACAATGTTCAAATTAACGGTAATACCGTAAGTTTTCAGCACAAAGGCCACTTTTACCAATACACCGTTAAGGACGAAATGGCCATTTTAATGGAAAAAATGGGGTTCAAAGATAGTTCTGCCAGTTCAGCAGGAAGTATTTCTGCTCCGATGCCCGGAAAAATAGTGAAACTGCTTATTCAGGTAGGCGATGTGGTTCAACCCGGTCAACCGGTTGTTATTCTGGAAGCCATGAAAATGGAAAACGAATTAAAAACAACCTTAGGCGGAACAGTTAAAAACATTGCGGTTAAACCCGGCCAATCCGTTGAAAAGAACGAACTCTTATTGGAGATAGAATAGTTGGACAAATTTATTATTGAAGGCAAAACACCGCTTAAAGGTTCGATAGCGGTAAGTGGATCGAAAAACGCAGCATTACCTTTGATGGCCTCCTCCCTATTGGCTTCAGGTCCTGTTACGTTAACCAATATTCCGATTTTGGAAGACATCCACACATTCAATAAAGTAATCAAAGAAACCGGATGCAAGGTTGATTTTAATCAAGCCGACAGAAGTATCACGTTCGATGCGTCCGGAGTTACCCAATACATTGCCCCTTACGAGTTAGTGCGTAAAATGCGCGCTTCGTTCTACATGCTTGGAGCACTCGTTGGGCGTTATGGGTACGCAAAAGTTTCTCTTCCCGGCGGATGCGCTTGGGGTCCTCGTCCGGTTAACCTTCATCTTGATGCCTTAAAAGCTTTAGGAATCACAATCAAGATGGATAAAGGGTACGTAATTGCCGAGGCTCCAAAATCCGGTATTCCCGGTGGAGAATTCACGTTTAATCCACGCAGTGTCGGTGCAACCGTAAATGCTGTTTTAGCTGCCGTTTTAGCTAAAGGTAAAACCGTGTTGCATAATGTGGCGCAGGAACCTGATGTAGTGCAACTGTGTCAGGCTTTGGTACAAATGGGTGCTTCCATTCAAGGGGTGGGCAAATCAAAATTGGTGATTGAAGGCGTTCCGAGTCTTCATGGTACAACCTTTCGTAACGCCCCCGACCGCATCGAAACCGGAACGTTTATGTTAGCCGGAATCATGCATCCCGATTCGCACATTCATATAACCAATACCGACCCCGACGACCTGGGGCATTTTATTGAACAGTTTGAACAAACCGGAGCCTTAATGAATATTTCCGGAACCACGATTACCGTTAAGGCACCCGATATTATTCAACCTGTTTCTATTACCACAGATGTGTATCCCGGATTTCCAACTGATTTACAAGCGCAGTGGGCTACCGTTATGACACTCGCCGACGGCAAATCGGTAATCACGGATACCATCTACACCGACCGTTTTTCTTACGTGCCTGAATTGGGCCGACTTGGGGCTAATCTGGAAGTTAAGCTCAACAGCGTGCACGTAAACGGAAACAGTCAACTTTCCGGAGCATCTATCATGAGTACCGACTTAAGGGCATCTGTAAGCTTAGTTATGGCTGCTATGAACGCAGAAGGTACCTCAGAAGTGCTGCGGGTTTATCACCTCGATCGCGGCTATGAATTTCTAGAGGAAAAATTAAATGCGATTGGGGCAACCATTACACGTGCTAAAGAATAGCGTGTAAAGCCTTTTTATGTTCTTTTTCGTTTTGGATAATTCCGGCATGTAACCTCAGCTTCTGTTTATTTCGCTGAACTCATGACCTGTATCTAGCTAGTTTTTTTGATGATACAAACCGGTTTTTCGCCCGAATAACTTGCTTTCGAGCGCTCGTTCTGAAACGTAAAAATAGGTTTTGTTCTTTTACATGATGGGTTTTATCGCCGGTAAGCCGTGTAATTACCTGAACAGTAATTATCACATTAAACCGAATACAATTTTTATCTTTGCATACTTTTCGAAAAAGACTAGCTA
>CAZIQX010000148.1:5584-6507 GCA_964541325.1 uncultured Chitinophagales bacterium
TACATAAAGCTTGATGAACGACAGACAAGGTGAATCATGAAAAATCAAATTATCATTCATGGCTCCGGTAAACAAACTCGTATCGCGCTCATCGAAAATGGAGAATTAGCGCAGTTATTTATTGAAGCACCGGAGAATCAACGTACCGTTGGCGATATCTATTTCGCGGAAGTACATAAAGTTATGGCAGGAATCCGAGCTGCCTTTATCAGCATGGGAACGCCAAAAGATGCGTTCCTTCACTTCTCGGATGTGGGGGAAAACCTCGAAAATTATATCAAAAAACTCAATGGCGACGACGCCGTTGACAAAGCCATCGCGTTCAACAAAGAAATGAACAAACGCTACGGTGGCTCAAAAGAACCCGCCGAATCCATGACCGCTGGCGTGGAAAAACAAATGCGTGCCGGCGAAGTTCTCCAACCCGGACAAAAACTGTTGGTTCAAATCGTTAAAGAACCTATCGGCTCTAAAGGTCCTCGCGTTTCAACTGATATTACCATTGCCGGACGCTTTGTAGTGCTTATTCCTATGGGCGATTATGTGGCTGTTTCTAAACGCATTCGCAGTTTTAAAGAACGCCGACGTTTACGCAATATCGTGAGCTCCAAAATGCCCGATGGCTTCGGAATTATTGTGCGTACCGTTGCTCAAAATCAACCCGATAAAGTGTTGATCGAAGACGTTGAAGACGTTTTGAACAAATGGCAGAAAATTTTAGGTCAGATTAAGACAGCCAAACCTCCTCAACTGCTTTACCGCGACCTCGACATGACCGAATCGTTGATTCGTGATTTATTCGCCAAGGATTACAATCAGGTTTTAATTGACGACCCTGAGATCTACAAAGAAGTAAAAAATTCGGTTTCCCGTTGGGCACCTGAAATGGTACCTAACATCAAACTATACAATGGCAATGAGCA
>CAZIQX010000148.1:6517-8727 GCA_964541325.1 uncultured Chitinophagales bacterium
GGCAAAGAGCATATTTTCGACTACATGCGCGTTTCTGCCGATGTAGAATCGGTGTTCTCCCCTCGCGTAAAAATGCCTAGCGGTGGTTATCTCATTTTTGAGCAAACCGAAGCCATGTTCGTGGTAGATGTAAACTCAGGCCGTTATGCCGCTAAACGTCATCAGGAAGAAAACTCCTTAAAAACCAACCTTGAAGCCGCTCGGGAAATCGCTAAACAGCTTCGTCTGCGCGATATTGGTGGTATTATTGTGGTGGATTTCATCGACTTAAAAGATGATGTGAATCGTAAAAAAGTGTATGATGAGCTTAAAAAAGAGTTCCGCAAAGACAAGGCTAAAACAAATGTATTGCCGATGAGCGACTTCGGTTTGGTGCAAATTACGCGTCAACGCATTCGCCCAAGTGTGGTAACTTCGGTGTCCAAAGTATGTCCTATGTGTGGTGGAACCGGCGAAATGGTCTCTCAAAACACCGTATTGGCCGATATCGAAGCATGGCTCTCTAAATATCGCCATACCTACAAAAAACGTTCGGTGGACTTGTATCTGAACCCATTCCTAAGCTCGTTTGTTACGCGCGGTCTCATCAGCGAAAAGCTGAAATGGATGTTCAAGTTTGGGATGAAAATCAACGTGATGAACGACGAAACTCAATCCATGAACGATTACCGTTTCACCATGCCGGGCTCCGATGTGGACATCACCGAAACCGTTATGCAAGATCGTCCGCTCGAGGCAGCGCTCAAAGAAAGTCAGGAAGAGCTATTACGCCTTACCTCCGAATCCAAAATGGATCGTTCGAAATTGGATGTATTCGATAAGAAAAACGACCGTAATGCACCAAAAGGCTCCAAATATCGTGATTTAGATGAGGAGTTTGATGAAGACGACGACGATTCCGATGATGATAATAGCTACGAAGTGGAACAAAAACCACGAAGAGTCATCAATCCTAAAGAGAAATACTTTAAGAAAGAAGACGAACCAACTTCAGGTAAGGTAGAATCCGCTCCTGTTTCAAAATCAGAAGAAAGCAGTTCCTACTCCCGTGCGGAGGCAAACAGTAACTTGCGTCAGGCCTTAGATGTGGCTCGCGAATATGCCGAAAAACACAACATTGAGGTTCGCCTTGTTTCCGATGATGAGGATGACGATGACGACGATTTAGATGATGTGGATGTAATGGACGATGCAACAGAAACAGGCACTCCTAAGTTGGTAAAAGCCGCTGACCGCGACTCTGAGGATGATTCAGATGGCGACGATGAGTACGAGTCTGATGATGATGACGATTACGAACAAGATGACGACGACGAGTATGAGTCCGATGATGATGATCACGATGATGAAGACGATTCGGATGACTCTGACTCGCAAGCTGAAATCGAAGGCGTATCGGTAAAATCGAGTATTCAATTTGTTGAAACCGAAGATGAAGACACCGTTGAACTCGAAATCTTCAAAGAAACCGTTGAAGTTCTTGAAAAAGAAGTAGCGGAGGTTTCGGAAAAAGCAGAAGTATCCCTTGCTGATGAAGATGTTGAACCCGAATCACAAACTACTGTTGAATCAAAAGAAGATACTTCGGATGATGAAGTTGAAACTTCAGAAGAACCAACAAAAGAATCGGCACCGAAGAAAAAACGAGGCCGCAAGCCAATCATGGTGAGCAAAAAGACGGCACCTGAACCGGATTCTCCGAAGAAGATTATTCAAAGTACCGTTAAAGCCAAGAAAACCGAAGAAGAATTAGCACTTGATATCGATCAAGTTGAATCTGTTGAGGAAACTCCGGTTGCTGAAAAAGTTGAAAAGAAGAGTAGTGCAGCTAAAAAAGCTCCTGCTAAATCCACGAAAAAAGGTAATGCAAAAGCGTCGAAAAAAGACGAAAATGCACCTGCCGGACTAAGTGTGATTTCTTCCATTGTAGCTGAAGTGGTGAAAGAAAAAGAAAAAGCGCCTCAAGCTGACGTTGCCAAAGAGCAACCTAAGATTCGGGTTTCAACCACTACGAAATCCACGAAAGCGGCCAAAACATCGGAAGATGCCGATCCTGAAAGCTAACTTTTGATTTTTTCTTTGATGAAGGCGCCGGTAACCCGGCGCCTTTTTTTTGTATTCACCTCCATGGACAGCTCCTGCTGTCCCCCCTTACCCTAACCCTATCCCGCGGCCGTCCACGTCCGTGGGATATAGTATATCAACGTCAC
>CAZIQX010000149.1:0-8665 GCA_964541325.1 uncultured Chitinophagales bacterium
CTTCAATTTCTTCGGCCTGAATTTCAATGTTGGCACTAAGAGGAGACAAGCGACAGACAAAGTATATGTCAGATTTGTTGTACCGATAACCATGCCAGTGTCGAAAGCAAACGAGGGCTTCAAATTTGGTGCGTACGCCTGTTTCTTCCAATATTTCGCGTTTCAAAGCCTGTTATAATTTTTCTCCCAATTCTAAACCACCACCGGGAGGCATCCAAAAGGGTTCAGGGTTCGTCGGAGATTGTATGTGCACCAACAAGATGGAATCATCTTTAAAAATGAGACCATTTACTCGAACTCGAACCTTACCTGAAAATGGATTAGTCATGATAATTTGATTTAATCAGTAGGAATCTATTTTTAACATAAAAAAGGGCGGAGATTAACCGCCCTTTCAACTGTTCACCAAATGAAACCGAAACGAATGTATCTGTTTTATTTCTTTTCGTAAGGTTTAATCAATTCAAACTCGGTTGCAAACCCTTTAGCGGCTTCAACAAAAGAGCAGAAAAGTGGGTGTGGTTTTCCAACGGTACTCCGATATTCCGGGTGAAATTGAGTGCCTACATACCAACGGTGTGTGGGTAACTCAATAATCTCAACCAAATCTTTTTCAGGATTGATTCCAGCAAATGTTAAACCGTTTTCAACCAATTTATAGCGAATATCATTATTCACTTCAAAGCGATGTCGGTGTCGTTCCGCTATTTCAGCCTCGCCATAAGCTGTGGCTACTTTGGTGCCTTCCTTCAATTGGCAACGATACAAACCTAAACGCATGGTTCCGCCTTTTTTGGTAATACCACGTTGTTCATGCATCATGTGGATAATCGGGAACGGCGATTTATCGTCAAATTCCGTTGAATTTGCTCCTTCCATTCCACACACATTTCGTGCGAATTCAATCACACTTACTTGCATTCCCAAACAGATTCCGAAAAAGGGGATATCATTTTCACGTGCATATTTTACGGCTTCAACTTTGCCTTCAATTCCTCGGCCACCAAAACCAGGGGCAACCAAAATTCCCGATATCCCTTTCAATTTTTTGGCAACGTTTTTTTCGGTTAAATCATCGGATTGAATCCAACGTACATCCACCTTACAATCGTTAACAGCACCTGCATGAATTAACGCTTCTGTGATTGATTTGTACGAATCGTGATGTTCTACATATTTGCCAACCAATGCAATCGAGATTACCTGTGATGGATTAATGACTTTATCAACAAAATTGCGCCATTTTTCGAGTTCAGGTTCTGAGGATGTATGTAAACCTAATTTTTTGATGACTCGCTCATCAAGCCCTTCTTCTTTCATGAGTAAGGGAACTTCGTAAATGGAATGAGCATCGAGAGAAGCAATTACATCTTCGCGATCCACATTACAGAAAAGAGCGATTTTTTTGCGAATGGAATCTTCAATAGGTACTTCAGCGCGGCACACTAAAATATCGGGCTGTAAACCAATTTCATACAAGGTTTTAACGCTATGCTGAGTGGGTTTGGTTTTAAGTTCACCGGCTGCTTTCAGATAAGGCACTAATGTTAAATGAATGGAAATCGCATTATCGCGACCTACATCATATCGGAGTTGGCGCATAGCTTCAACGTAGGGCAAGCCTTCGATATCACCAACTGTTCCACCGATTTCAACAATGACTACATCATAATTACCGGTTTTGCCAAGAGTTAATACTCGGTTTTTTATTTCATCGGTAATGTGCGGAATTACCTGAACGGTTTTACCTAAATACGCCCCTTGACGCTCTTTGGTAATCACATCAAAATACACGCGTCCGGTTGTTAAGTTACTTTGTTGGCTCGTGGCGATGTCTAGAAAGCGTTCATAATGACCTAAATCTAAGTCGGTTTCAGCCCCGTCGTCGGTTACGTACACTTCCCCATGTTCGTAGGGATTCATCGTTCCGGGGTCAACGTTAATGTATGGGTCGAGTTTGATGATGGTGACTTTGAGTCCGCGGGCAACAAGAAGACGCCCAAGCGAGGCACAGATGATGCCTTTTCCCAGCGAAGAAGTTACACCGCCGGTCACAAAAACATATTTTGTGGTCATGGAAATGGTTTCAGGTGAATGGATAGGAAAGATAGGGTTTACTCAAGCGGATTTACAAGTAAAATCCCTCATTTTACCATTTTGATTTTTCCCATATGCATACGGAAATAATCTTCCGCCCATGAAAACTCTGGATTTATGGTTCTCCAAAGTTGTTGTAACTCCACGGAATCTTTTCTGCCGGCTTTCCATGCTTTTGCAGCTAAAAACTCGGCTTGTTCCTCTTCCTCTATGCTGAAAGGTGATATCGTTTGGTTGCTTGAAAAAGAACCGGTTTGATTCAGCATGGCCTTTACAAATTCAAAAGGAGCCTGTTGAATGACTTGCACTCGATTTAAACCTCCAAATTGGGTGGCTAGTTCGGCATCTGAGCGTTTCCTTAAATGACCCATTTCGTGGTGCGCCCAATAATGAAACCATAATGGGCTAAAATCAACAGAATCTGCTTCTTCAAAAGCAGTTACTAATTTTTTTGATACAATGAGTGTTTGTGTGGGTATATAACTGATATAGGCCACTGTGGTATCGGGAGAAACGTAATATCGCCACGATTTTTTAGGTTCAGGAACCTGAATGTTTTTTTCAGCTTGTTTACGAACTCTTTTATAGGCGTTTTGTAAGCCTTTTTCGAGTGATTTGTTATTCAGTTCAACAAATTGCAGCTCTTTTGTGGCTTGATGTAACTTCTTTTCACTCTGTTTTGAATAGTGCTCACTTAGGTAAATAGATGTTTTTTGAGAAGAACAGGCGTAAAAACCAATCATCCCAATAAGAACAAAAAGAATAAATTTATTTTTAAAATGCACGCAGTAAGATATCGGGAACATCAGTAAAAAATCCACTCACTCCACGTTTCCATAATGTTTGAGCTGTTTCAACATCGTTAACGGTATAAACAAATACAGGAATTCGAGCTTGATTTAATTGATGTACACGTTTTTCAGTGGCCTCTCTCACAGAACAATGAAAAAAATCAGCTTGGTGAGTCTTTACGAGTTCTACCACATCATTTTTGCCGAGAAGCTTTCGATTGAACAATAATCCAGTTAAAACTCTAGGGTTGAGTTGTTTTACGGTTTGGATGGCTTTGTATGAAAAACTTGATACTAAAACCTGTTCTTCGCAACGATACCGGTGAATTGCCTCAACAACAAACTGTTCGATTACATGTTCATTCGAAGAAACCGATTCTTCTTTTATCTCAATGTTGATGCAGTATGTTGGAGTATAGCGACTCAAAACATCGCCTAAAAATGGAATACGCTCATTTTTAAATGTCACTGATTTCCAGGAACCGGCATCGAGTTGTTGAATTTCCTGTTTTGTTTTTTGGGTGATTCGTCCGCGAGTTCGAGTTGTTCTCATCAGACTCACATCATGAAAAACAGCTAAACATTGATCTTGCGTAAATTGAATATCGAGTTCAAACGCTTTGGCGCCCTGTTCTGCGGCTAAATCAAATGCAGCAATCGTGTTTTCAGGAGCTATGAACGAGGCTCCCCGATGTGCAATAATCAAAGGAGAAGAGTGGGAATGTTCAAATAAACGATTTCTGAACATTCCCATACATTAACGAGTTGAATAATGAGCGATTGCTTCCTTTATGGTGTTGGCTTGTTTGAGCTGAAATACAAGATTGAGCGCAAACACCGCTGCTAAAGCAGTTAACCAACCCGGACCAAGCGAAGTGTATCCGAAGTGATAGGATGCATAAAACAATAGAACAAATACAAAATTAGCCAACATCATGAGTTGAACTTTCTTTCGCCTTCTGTTCAAAATCTTAATTTTTTCCTGACCTGAAGCAGGAATGGGCTTACCTCGTAGTTCTAATCGAAATAAGTACTCGTAGTTTTTATCGGGGTTTGTTTCGGCCATGAATTAATTTTGTGAGTTTATAACGCGCTTGATAGCTTCTTTGTAAAGATTATCAAGTTCGCTTCGTTCACTCAACAGTTCATAGATTTGATATAAGCCAATCATTGTGGAAACGCTTCCAAAAATACTCATTAAAGAAGCTAGCCAAAGGGGATTTATGTGTCCCGCTATGGATAAGGTTACCACACACACACCAATGCAAAACAGAGTAATAGATGATATAAGAGTTAGAGGAGAAGCCGCTTTGATTCGGTGACTTAATTTAACTTCAAAACCAACAGGAACGGCATTTTTCCGTACCTTAGCTTCTTGGGTTAGCTGATCACCGCTGTTTTTATTTGTTGATTTAGCGACCATAATTATTGAGCCTAGTTGTTAGGTGAAATGTAATAAATCAGAAGAACTTATCTAGATTAATTTTAGCCAAATGTCAGAAAATCAACATTTTTATATCTACGGGCGGAATCCAATACTCGATAAATTGAATGAAAAGCCCGACCAAGTGTCGAAAGTGTTTATCAAAGAAGGTTTATTTGATGGTACTATTAAACAAATTCAACACCTTTGTGCTGCTAATGCAATTCCAATTTCAAACGTTCCGCCCCGAAAACTTTATGAACTAGTTGGTAAAGTAAATGATCAAGGAGTGGTGGCTTTAGTTAGTCCGATTTCGTACACCGATTATGAAGAATGGCGTCAAGCTGTTCAAATAGAAAAAAAACCGTTTATTTTGGTATTAAGTGAAATAGAGGATACCGGAAATTTCGGCGCAATAATGCGTAGTGCCGCCGCCGCAGGAGTGCAAGCTATTTTGATTCCCAAACATCGTCAGGTTCCTGTAACTGCAAGTGTAGTAAAGGCTTCGGCCGGTACAGCCGGAATTGTTCCCTTGGTTAGAATGGGTAACGTAAATCAAACCTTAAGCGAATTAAAAGATGCAGGCTTTTGGATTGCCGGTTTAGCAGCTGACTCCAAAGAGACGATTTGGAATCATGATTATAATCGGGCAATTGCAGTGGTTATGGGTAGCGAGGGCAAAGGATTGCGTGAAGCCACATTAAAGTTATGTGATTTAAAACTAGCTATCCCAATGGCGAACAAAGTAGATTCGTTAAATGTCTCGGTAGCAGCAGGGTTGGTACTTTTTGAAGTAGTTAGACAACGGCTGGCAAACTAAAGCCGACGAACAGCTGCCCATCAACTTCGTCTAATTGTGGTTTGCCATCGAATAAACGCAGTACTTTAGAGCAATAAGCCAATCCCATACCGGTAGTTTTGATTATTCCCTTTTGAAAGGGGTCTTTGTCAAAATCGATTTCCTGAGGTAAGAAAAGACCATCGAATAGGGCACGGTCGTTTAAGTGTAACCCACTTATCCTAAACTGAACCTGATAGAAATCGTCTCGCCATAGTTTTAGTTGAATCATAGACTTATGAGAGGCTAAAAGGGCAACAATCTGAATCAGATTATCTAGTAAACGGCGCATCATTTCACGATCGAATTTTACACACAGATCTGCTGTATAAAATTTTTGTAAGGTGATATGCTTTTTCTCCAGAAATGTGGCATTGGATTCTAATACCTGTTCAATACAATCCTGCAGTACAATGATTTCTTTACCTGATTGAATGTGGTCCGTATCTAAGAGATGATAATCTGCCCAATTCTGAAGTTGGTCTAAATATTTCGAGCTTATGAGATGGATATATTGGCTATACCAAATAGCCTGACTCAAATCCGTTTTATTTTCATTTTCTTGTGCTTGTTCAAGCATGGAACTAAGCATTTCTGCAAACATGCTCAAGTTTCCAATAGGCCCTTTTAAATCATGAGCCATTAACCCAATTTCTTTTGCCCGGTTTATCATAGTGTTAGAATCCTGTTGGATAAAAAAAATCCTCTTTCCGATTTTACGCAAAGAGGATTACAAAATAAGAAAAAGTTAGCTTATGCTTTGTTAGCAACAATTTCAGATTCAGCGAAAAAATAAGCTGCTTCGATTTTGCCATTTTCTACAGAATCCGAACCGTGAACGATGTTTTCACCAACGCTATCAGCAAAAAGACGACGAATCGTACCTTCTTCAGCTTGTGCGGGATTGGTAGCACCAATCAATTTGCGGTAATCTTCTACTGCATTTTCTTTTTCCAAAACCATAGGAACACAAGGCCCTGAGCTCATAAAGTCAACCAACTCGCCAAAAAATGGGCGTTCGCGGTGAACAGCATAAAAACCACCGGCTGTTTCTTTGGTTAAACGGGTTAATTTCATAGCTACGATGGTAAAGCCTGCTTCTTGAATTCGGCGTGTTACTTCTCCAATGAGATTTTTTCTAACGCAATCCGGTTTTAAGATTGCTAATGTTCTTTCAACTGCCATTGTACTTTTGTTGGGTTAATTTGAGTGTTTTAAAGAAAAGAAATATACAAAGATTGATCGGTGAATGCTTTGCTTGCGCCTAATTATCCCCAATCAGCACCGATAACTTTTGCATCGGATACATGGGCTACCAATTCGTTTGCATCGTTAAAGAAAGCATCAATTTTTCCAACCCGAATGCCTCCAAATCCAACTTGATTGATAATAACTTCTTTTCCATTTTTCTTAGGAATTCGTGTGGGCTCATCTAAAAAAGTGTGGGTGTGTCCACCTATGATTAAATCAATGGACTCAACTTCTTCAGCGAGTTTGAGGTCTGAAACTCGATTATCGGGGTATTTGTAGCCTAAATGACTTAAACAAATTACATAATCGCATTTCAGGTAATGTTTCAAGTTGCGAGAAATTCCTTTTGCAACACCGATTGGATCACGATATTGAACCCCTTCATGATTTTGGTCTAAAACTAAGCCGGGAAAATCGATGCCTAAACCAAAGATTCCCACTTTAATGCCATTACTTTCTTTGATGATGAAATTTTTGACACGTTTTTCCAATCCGGATTCGCTAATCCAATAGTTGGCATTCAGCATGGGAAATTTTAATGCTTCCATTGACGAAACAAGGCCTTCAACGCCATTATCAAACTCATGATTACCAAGTGTAGTGGCATCATATCCCAATTCGGACATCAACTGATAATCCAGTTTTCCATGGTACAAATTAAAATATGGCGTACCCTGAAATACATCGCCTGCATCTAAGAGCAACGTATTGGGGTTTTCGGCACGAACGGATTTCACAAAGGATGCACGTCGGGCAAATCCTCCCAAATCGCTGTATTGTGGATGTTCTTTCGGAAAAGGATCGATACGAGCATGAGTATCATTGGTATGTAAAATAGTGAGTTGACGCAGACCTTTCGTTTCGCGGGTTTCTTGAGCAAAAACGGAGTAAGGCATTACTGCAGCCGCAGAAATCCACTTCATAAAATCACGACGTTTCATGAGCGAATTCTCCCATCAATAACAGGCTCAACAACTCTTCGATTCCTAACATATTCTATGATGATATCCCGTATCAAATAGTTCGTTTCCTGCCGTTTTGCCTTCCACAGGCTAGGCATATTTCCACCCCCGTTAGCCAAGTAATCACTTGTAGCAACCCGATAGGTTTTATCTTTTTGCAGAGGCTGACCATTTACGATAATGTCTTTGGCCTGATTATCTTCAATACGAAATCGGGCACCACTCATAGGTTCCCCATTAATACGTGCTATTTCATTTAATAAGCTAGCCATAAGATCGCCATCCAGTTCCAAGATGATCAGACGATTTTCAAAAGGCATCACCTCAAAAATGTGGCCAACCGTAACTTCACCTGATAATAAATCCGTTCGTAATCCACCAAGGTTTACTAAGCCCAAATCCACGTGTGTTTTAAGCAAAAAAGAAGCAAAATCTCGGAGTGATTCAGCAGCTAAATTGCCTAAGGAGCTTTCTGGTTTATTTCGTGTAAACGTATCAGTTGCCTTCCCGATGGGCTCATCCATTTTCTTTGCTAATTCACTTCGATAGGGTGCAATTATCCGATAGTACGTACTGTCTGTATCAATAATGCCGTTCATCTCGAAAAAAGTAGCCTCAGCGTGCGAAAATTGAGCAGGCGGAAAAGCTATTTTTTGTGTGGGATTACACGCAGAAAAAGCAACAAATAAGCCTATGAAATTGAAGGCTAAACGGGAAAATGTCATCTCTGAATTATTGCCCCATCATTTTTTTCATGAGCATATCCTGAAATGAGATTAGTTGAACCGAATCGGGTAAATCGAGTTTATCAGCATCAATTTTTGTTTTTTTGATGTTGGTAACTTCCGCTTGATTTTCGAGGTTACCATTTTTAAACTCTTGAATGAGTAAAGGGAATTGCCCCGGTTTTATCCATTTTTGAGTATCGGCCAACGAGCCTAAAAATTCCCAATCCCCGGTTAACATGCCTAAGTTTACATTCAGATCATCGGTAATCCACACATGAATTTCCTCATTTGGCGTATCTGCTGAGCGAATAATCATCTTTTGGGTTTTGTAACCCGCAATTGTTTTTGAATCAGTTGTCTTTTTCACTGAAATAGGAGTTTCTTCAGGTTCGGGTTCCTGCGTTTGACCATTTTGCCCAAACTGACGCTGCATATTTTTCACCATATTCATCATGTTTTCGATATCGAGCTTGGTGATGCGAAGTGCAGTGTTTCCCATGTCTTCCGTATGAATCACAAAATCTTCATTATCCAAACGGATTAATAAATTGGATACATCGCTAGCACCGAACATG
>CAZIQX010000150.1:0-8524 GCA_964541325.1 uncultured Chitinophagales bacterium
TTTGTATTAATTGGCTTGTTTTTCTTTATCGCAGCGCCGGCTATTACAGACCAAACCGTTCGGTTGAATAAGATTTTACTAAGCGCCTCTAATAACACCGAACAATGGATTGATGAAAAAGGTATTACAGAATTAATCGAAAAAGTAGGACTTGACCCTGTTGCCATAAAACCTCAATTGGCGGCTCAAATAAATCAAATTAAAGCCATGGTTTATGATAATCTTACCGGATTTTCATCAAAAGCTATTGGGCGAATTACTAATATCATAGGGGTCATTTTTTTCATCATTCTACTACCATTTTTAATGTTTTTTATGATCCGGGATTATGAAAAAATTGGAGACTTTATTCGCACACTGATATTACCGGGAAATGCACCACAAGATTATACACGTGAAATAGGTCGAATCATCGGGGGGTACCTTCGCGGTCAATTCATAGTGGTGATTATTTCGATGATTAATCTTAGTATCGGATTTACCGTTTTTGGAGTTCCTTACGGCTTAGTTTTAGGTGTATTTGCGGGATTGACCAACTTTATCCCAACGTTTGGCTTATGGATGGCTGTGTCGGTTTCCACGATTGTTGCCGCTACTTTGGGCGACCCTTGGTGGCAACATTTACCTTACATTTATTTGGTTTTTGGAGTAGAACAGGTTCTCGAAACAGGATTTATAGTGCCAAGAACTGTTGGAAAACATGTAGGTTTACACCCCTTAGTTGTTATGATTTCTTTACTTGTTTTTGGTTTTATGTTTGGTTTTTTAGGTTTGATTATAGCCGTACCAACCGTTGCGCTACTATCCATTTTTTACACGCAATACAAAGATACCCGCAAAATTTCTTTTTTGAGTGGAACCGAACTCGACGATTTTTTACAACAATTTGAACCTGAAGAAAAACGAAATTCAGAAAATTGAGCAATCTTATGGAAGAAAAGGAACGATTAGACTTTGAACAAGCTTTAAAGCGACTACAACACATCATCGAACAATTGGAAGATGATAGCTTGAGTCTGGAAACCTCCATCAATTTGTACGAAGAAGGTGTTGCCCTTTCAAAACAATGTGCCACATACCTGGAAGATGTGAAACTGCGTATTGAAAAAGTAAACCAAACAGATTCGTAGATATGAGTGAATGTAAAGCTACCCCGGGAAAACTTCTTTCCAATATTCAATATCCAAGTGATTTAAGAGCCTTAAAGGTCAATCAATTAGAGCAAGTTTGTAATGAGTTGCGCGATTTTATTATCGAAACGGTAGCCGTTCATGGTGGGCATTTTGGCGCAAGTTTAGGGGTAGTTGAACTCACAACAGCACTTCATTATGTGTTTGAGACCCCCAAAGACCAATTGGTTTGGGATGTGGGTCACCAAGCATACGGGCATAAAATTTTAACCGGACGCCGCGAAGAATTTCACACCAATCGCAAATACAAAGGTATTTCGGGTTTTCCAAAACGAAGTGAAAGTGAATACGATACCTTTGGTGTAGGTCATTCAAGTACCTCAATTTCTGCTGCTTTAGGAATGGCCGTAGCGCGAGATATCAAGAAAACGGATGAACAGATTGTGGCAATCATTGGCGATGGTTCAATGACCGCTGGAATGGCTTTTGAAGCACTCAATAATGCTGGTTCACTAAAAACCGACATGATTGTGATTTTAAATGATAACAATATGTCGATTGACCCTAATGTGGGTGCTTTAAATGAATATTTGGTTGAAATAACAGCATCACAAACATTTAATAAACTTAGAAATGAATTGTATGATGCACTCGGGCATTTCCGTTCAGCCGGTGAAAAAATGCGTAAATTGGCCGCTCGATTGGAAAAATCACTCGTTACGGCTTTAACACCCGGTAGTTTATTCAAAGCATTTGGGTTTAAATATTATGGTCCGGTTGATGGTCATAATGTTGAACAATTGGTGAAAACACTGAACGATTTAAAGAAAATACCCGGTCCAAAATTATTGCATGCCGTTACCATTAAAGGGAAAGGTTTTGCTCCGGCTGAATCAGACCCATTAAAATGGCATGCACAAAGTTCACCTTTTGATAAAATTACAGGTGAGTCTTTAGCCAAAAAACCGGCTATAAAAACGCCTCCCAAATATCAGGATGTGTTCGGTGATGCCATTGTTGAATTGGCAAATATGGATGAGCGTGTTGTTGGCATTACGGCTGCTATGCCAAGTGGAACCGGACTTATCAAAATGATGCAGGAAATGCCCCAGCGAAGTTTTGATGTGGGAATTGCCGAACAGCATGCCGTTACATTTGCCGCAGGTTTGGCAACGCAAGGACTCAAACCTTTTGTAGCAATTTATTCATCCTTTTTACAACGTGGTTTCGACCAGGTTGTGCACGATTGTGCCATCCAAAAATTACCTGTGGTATTTTGTATGGATAGAGCTGGTTTGGTCGGTGCTGATGGTCCTACTCACCATGGATTGTATGATATTGCTTATCTGCGTGGTATTCCTCATATCGTTTTATGCGCTCCAATGAATGAAGTTGAACTGCGCAATATGATGTTTACCGGTTTGAATTACGAGGAAGGCTCTTTTGCAATTCGTTATCCACGTGGAAATGCCGAAAATTTTATCAATGATTTAAGTTTTCATGAAGTTGAAATCGGAAAAGGTCGCGTTTTAAAAGAGGGCGATACTATCGCGATTTTATCCTACGGAACCATTGGCAATGAAGTCGCAAAAGCCATTCAAAAATTGGATGATCAAGGCATTCATGTGGGTCACTACGATATGCGATTTGCAAAACCACTTGATGAAGCCTTAGTTGAACACGCCGTTTCCCGATACGACAGAATCATTACCGTTGAAGATGGAACCCTTTTAGGCGGTTTCGGTAGCGCCGTTGCTGAGTATGTAGTGAGTTTAGATAAACCTATTCCCGTAACTATTTTGGGTGTGCCAGACCGATTGGTTGAGCATGGCGAGCCGAAAGAACTCTATGCTGAAGTAGGAATTGATGCAAATGGTATTGAGGCTAAAGTGCGTGAACTTGTAGAGAAATCAGTAAAACAGCTCATTTAAGATTTTTTGTTTTCTTACACATTCTTAATGCATGGAAAGCTTTCCTATGCCGATGCTTTTGCAGCTTCACTTGCAATTGAAAAAAAAGCCACGATAGGAACAGGTGATCACGAATTTAGTTTTTTAGAACAAAGGGTAGATATTTTCTGGCTGAGATAAATTTTGCGAACGCATTCAAAAACAGTCGTGTTTTCTTGCTCGAATCTCATCGAAAATCACCCTAACTTAGCCGATTGTCTGAACCGAAAAAACACCGATCGGAAGTAACAGAAATCATGTCTCAACCCGAAGCAGCTACTGAAATTTCATTTGAACGCCCGATTATCATACGAGGGGCTCGTGTTCATAATCTCAAAAATATCGATATCACCATACCAAGAAATTCACTTACGGTGATTACCGGTGTTTCGGGCTCAGGAAAATCGAGCTTAGCGTTCGATACCTTGTATGCCGAAGGTCAGCGCCGATATGTAGAAAGTCTTTCGAGCTATGCGCGACAATTTTTGGAGAGAATGGATAAACCGGATGTGGATTTTATGCAAGGAATTTCGCCTGCAATGGCTATTCAGCAAAAAAATACAACCACAAATCCACGTTCAACGGTTGGCACTTCTACTGAAATCTATGATTACCTGCGTTTATTATTTGCACGAATTGGTAGAACCATAAGCCCCGTTTCAGGTGAAGAGGTTACCAAAGACACACCTGAATCAACGGTAAATCAATTGCTAAAACTCCCGGAAAAAACACGTTTTTATGTTCTTTTTGCACTCCCGCATCACGAAAAAAGCAAATTGGCGGATGAGCTTCAGGTTTTGCGCGAAAAAGGGTTTACCCGATTACTCAATCATGAAACAGAGGAAGTTCTTGAACTAGCAGAAGCTGAAAAAGACCTTAAAAAGATTAAGCCTGACTCCTGGTTTGTTCTCGTTGACCGTTTGGCTGTTCAATCGGATGATGATTCCTTAACTCGTATCACGGATTCTGTAGAATTGGCATTTAAAGAAGGTGCCGGTCGCTGTTACATAAAAATTCGGGCAGGTGAATTACTCCCTTTTTCCGAGTTGTTTGAGCGTGACGGAATGGAGTTCACGGAACCAAGCCCTCAAATGTTTTCATTTAACAACCCATTTGGCGCCTGTTCAACGTGCGAAGGTTTTGGCCGCGTAGCCGGTATTGATGAAGATTTAGTTATTCCTGATCCGTCTCTTTCTATTCGCGGAGGTTGTATAGCTCCGTTTCAATCACCAAAATTTAACTCAAATTTACGTGATTTAGTTAAAGTAGCAGCCCGCTATAATATTCCTATTGATATTCCTTATAACCGCTTGCCAAGAGATACACAAAAGTTGCTTTGGAACGGAAAAGATGAATATATCGGAATCAATAAGTTCTTTGATTTGATTAAGGAAGAGTTCTATAAAGTTCATATGCGGGTATATTATGCCCGGTATCGAGGGTATTCCCGATGTTCGGAGTGTGATGGCTACCGAGTTCGAAAAGATGCTCTTTATGTGAAAGTAAACGGACTCTCAATTGGTGAAGTAAGTGAAATGACGATTGGTCATGCCCGCGAATTTTTCGATAAACTCATACTTACGCCAACCGAAGAAGCTATAGCTTCTCAGATATTGTATGAAATCAAAAAACGTTTGCATTATTTGGATGAAGTAGGCTTAGATTATCTCACTCTTGACCGGCTTACGAACTCACTTTCAGGTGGAGAGGCTCAGCGTATTAATCTGGCAAATGCTTTGGGAAGTTCCCTAATCGGAAGTTTATATGTGTTGGATGAGCCTACAATCGGATTACATCCACGTGATAATGACCGCCTTATTGGCATTTTGAAACGCTTGCGTGATATTGGAAATACTGTTGTAGTGGTTGAGCATGACCCTGAAATGATTAAAGCGGCTGATTGGATTATTGATATTGGTCCGTTTGCCGGTGTTTTTGGTGGTGAAGTTGTTTTTTCAGGAACCTATGCCGATTTAATGAAATCCAATACGCTTACGGCAAAATACATGAGTGGTAAAAAATCGATTCCGATTCCCAAAAAACGAAGAGACGGAAGTGGAAAAGCCCTGGAAGTAATTGGCGCGAATGAACATAACCTTAAAAATATCACCGTAAAATTTCCACTCCATAAATTGGTATGTATTACCGGTGTTTCAGGTTCGGGAAAATCAACCTTGATGCATGACACTCTTTATGGTGGATTGATGCAGGAAATGGGTTCTTACAGTGGAAAAGTTGGTCGCCACAAGGATATTCTTGGCCGTGAACATATTCAGTTGATTGAAATGGTTGACCAAACCCCGATTGGCCGCTCATCACGGTCGAATCCTGCAACGTACACCAAAGCTTTCGATGACATTCGGGATTTATTTGCAAATACACGTCAGGCAAAAATACAAGGTTTAACAGCCGGACATTTCTCGTTTAATGTAGCTGGCGGTCGCTGTGAAGCTTGCCAAGGTGATGGCGTTCAAACGATAGAAATGCAGTTTTTAGCAGATATTGAACTACCATGTGAAGTTTGTGGTGGTAAGCGTTACCGAAAAGATATTCTTCAGATTAAATACCGCGGGAAAAATATTTACGATGTGCTCGAAATGTCGATTGCGGAAGCTCTTGATTTTTTTGTTGATGAAAAAAATATCATCGACAAAATTCAGGTGATGGATAGAGTTGGGCTGAGTTATTTGAAACTGGGACAAAGTGCAACAACACTTTCCGGTGGCGAGGCACAACGTGTTAAATTGGCGAAATTTCTCACCAAACAAGCCAAGGAGCATACGCTTTATTTTTTTGATGAACCCAGCACAGGACTGCACTTTGAAGACACGGCCCGACTCATTGAAGCCTTTAATGAATTGGTTGAAGCCGGCCATTCCGTTTTGGTAATCGAGCACAATATCGACATCATAAAATCAGCGGATTGGATTATTGATATTGGTCCGGAAGGTGGATTTGGTGGCGGAACCTTAGTGTGTGAGGGCACTCCGGAAGAGGTTGCCAGGCATGAAACGAGCCACACTGCGCCATTTTTGAGAGGTGTTTTGAGTTGATTGGAGTCTAAGTGTTATACTTTTTGTATAATATTTATTAGATTGTATAATGCCTTGGATTTTTGACATTAAGTCGAATTTGAAAAAATGGTCTGAAGTTACTCCAATTTCATCGGTGATTGAATTGAGTAAGTTGGATACATGGAACTTTGACTGGCTAGAGTTATTTAAAACTTCAAATTCGAAAACGTATGTCTTAACTACCGATAAAGATGAAATTCAAGGTGCAATGAATCTTCTGTTTAATGAAGAGCTTTTAATTATGAATGCACTAGAATTGAATCCGCAAAACATTGGAACGAATAAAAAATATGATCATGTTGCAGGCTGCTTGATAGCGACAGCATGTAAGGAAAGTTTTACCTTGAAAGGGGAATACATGGGGTATGTTTCCTTTGTCTCTAAAACGGCACTTATCCAATTGTATAAAAGCAAGTACAAAGCAATGCAAATAGGCAGCAGTAATCGAATGTATTTTGATTTGAATGCGTGTAACGAATTAATAAATAAGTATTTATAAGGTGATAGTATGAGAAATGTTGAATTTGAAGATACTCGATTGACTGAAATTTGGAGTCTTAAACCTAATGAGTTAGAAGAACTAAAAAAAGAAATTCGAGAAAATCGTACAAGCTATTCAAATAAAGAGCTGAAAGAATACACTTTAGTTTCAATTCGTATTCAAATGGAGAATTATGTAAACTCTGATAAAACCGGTTTGAGTGTTGGTTATTTTTTAAAAGAATTACTTAAAGAGCTGCAAATTTCACAAAGGAAATTCGCAGTATATATTGGTTTACGAGCATCGAACTTCCATAAAATTATTACAGGAGATAGACCTGTTAATTACGAATTGGCCTTAATTTTCGGAAGAATATTTAAAATTGAGCCTATGTTGTGGCTTCATATTCAATCCAAAAGTCAAGTCCAATCAATCACCAAAGCTCAAGAACAAAAAATTCAAAAATATTCACTTGAAGAATTATTAGACTCTTATGAATCATAAAGTGAATAATAAGAAACCAAGGGAAGGTTGGCTTGAGCAGTTTCAAAAAGGGTTAGAAACCAATGATTTTGAATTATTAGATGCTGATGTTTTTGAAGGTGAATTACTTGATTATTGGGTTTGGCATGAAGATTCAAAGTAAAAAAATAGGTTAATCAACCCCAAAGTTGATTAACCTATATCATAAAAGTATCTACTCTTTACATCGAATCAGGCGCAGAAATTCCCAATACACCTAAGCCATTTTTGAGTACTTGTGCGGTAGCTTTTAGTAGCTCAACGCGTGCCTGAGCTAGTTTTTCGTCCACTCCCATTACCCGACAATCGTGATAAAAACGCGTGAATTGAGCGGCTACATTTTCCAAATAGGTGATCACTTTTTGTGGTTCTTTGGTTTTGCAAGCAAGTGCTAACACATCGGGTAGATTCAGCAATTCTTTAATCAAATTGATTTCAGAGGAGTGATTCAACAATGAAAAATCGGTTGGGTTAGTAAAGTTGTATTCTTCGCCGGCTTTTCTAAGAATGCTTTGAATGCGCGCATGTGCATATTGCAAATAAAACACCGGGTTTTTCTCCGATGCTTCTTTGGCCGCGTCAATATCAAACTCAAGGTGAGTGCCGGGTGAGCGCATCAAAAAGAAGAAACGGGTTACGTCTTCGCCTACTTCGTCCATGAGTTCATCCAATGTTACAAAATTGGCTTTTCGTGTACTCATTTTAAAAGGTTTGCCGTCTTTAACAATCGTTACAAACTGATAAATCAACACTTCGATTTTTTTAGCATCAAAACCGAGTGCTTCCACACCGGAAACCACATCAGGATAGGTGGCAATGTGGTCGGCGCCAAATACATCTACACAGATATCAAACCCGCGTTCTAGTTTTTTTACGTGATAAGCGATATCGGGTAAACGGTAAGTGGGTTCACCTGAGCTTTTAACCAAAACTGTGTCTTTTTCTTTGCCAAATTCGGTGGTTTTAAACCAGACAGCGCCATCGGCATCATACACTAACCCTTTGTCGCGCAGACGCTCAATCGTGCTTTCAATGGAACCATCTTCATACAACGAGTTTTCATTAAAATAGGTATCCATGTTGATATTCATGCGAGTCATAGTACGCTGAATATCTTCGAAGATGGTTTTTTCGGCATATTCTTTAAATATCATGTAATCGTTTGCCGCTACGTTTTCTCCATGATCTTTGCGAACTAATTCGGCAATATCTTTAATGTATTCGCCTTCGTAACCACCTTCAGGAATATCTTCACCTAAATATCGTGCCTTTACACTTTCTCCCAAAACGCGCATTTGACGTCCGGCATTATTAAAGTAATATTCTCGGGTTATTTTAGTGCCATGCCATTCATATATTCTGGAAATT
>CAZIQX010000151.1:0-8473 GCA_964541325.1 uncultured Chitinophagales bacterium
TAATCACTAAATTCCCTGACTACTGAATACTCTAAACCTTTATACCTTTATACCTTTATACCTTTATACCTTTTCCTAACACCTTTCTAAATCACAAACTCGCTTAATAAACGAATTGCTTCCAAAATCGCCATCATGGCAAAAAGACGCTGTAACAAAACCCGATTCAATTTTGTACTCAGTTTTGCACCATAGTTTGCCGTTATCATCCCACCTAAAGCAAGAGGAAATGCAGCGCCAAAATCTACATAGCCCGATCGAAAGGGACTTATTGCAGGAATGGAAACCTCAGAGAAAGCAAATTGCGTTACAGCAGCTATCGAAATGATCAAAATGGCAAACGAAGTGATGCTAACTGTTTGATGAAAAGGTTTGTGGTAGCGCAAATTAAGGAAGGGGACCATTACAATTCCGCCTCCAACTCCGGCTAACGCAGCTACAAAACCACCTAATCCACCAACCAAAAAACCATCTTTTGCAAGAATTTTACGCTCGGGTATATCCAAGCCTTTATCAGCTGCCGATTTTTTTAATAGAAATGAATACGCTGTATAGAGTAAAATCCCGATAAACACCACAGAAAACACCGGTTCTGAGTAATAACCTGACGTGGTAATTTGTTTTCCGATACTCGTTCCCAAAACACCAAATACGGCTACAAACAAACTTTCATTCAGGTTAAAATTTTGTTGCCTGATATGTTTAAACGTACTTGATGCCGATACTAAAATAATACAAAACAAGGATGTAGCTATGGTGAACGAAACAGGCATCGCAACACCATTACTGGTAAAGAGATAGAAGAGTATGGGAGTAAAAACGAGACCGCCACCGATTCCTAATAATCCGGATAAAAATCCGGCAAACAAACCGACAGCGAGTAGGACTAAGAAATACATAGACTAACATTGAGTTCGGCGAAAGGTATGAAACCCGAACACAATCTGTAGGAAAGCTCAATTATTTTTTAATGCCATGAATCAATGCACTTCGAAAACTTGGCAATTGTGTAAGACTCAGAAGAACAAGCAGAAATAATGCCGGTGCAAATACATCGTGAAGACCGGGTTCAAATGTAAAAGCAAAGCGTTGCAACCAACGGTCGGATAACCACAAACTTGCAGGAATGGAAATCAAAAACGTGACAAGCCATAATCCGGCATAGGCTTTTAGATAGGTAATTGACCTCGAAGATGCTGTGGAAGTAATGGAACGAAATTTTTGGCCAAATCGAAGAACGTGATTGTTTTGTAGTGAAACTAAGCTCCAAAATGACAATACAAGACTAAATAAGGAAAAAAGTACCAGAAACTGATACGTTTTATTCTCAATGTGATAGTGTTTTGCAATTTGTTCTTGAAGATTCACCATTCGAACAGGTGGATTTCCAGGTAAGATGAATAGCGCCTTGTGCAAATAATCAAGATTCACGGTTTCCTTAAATCGAACCAAAATACCATGATACATATCAGAATTTGGCACTATAACAGCCGGGGCAACTATATTATGCAAACTTTGATAATGAAAATCTTTCAAAAGCCCTGTAATGATCCAATTTTCACCAAGAAAAAAGAGTTCTTCACCTACCGGATCTTCTTTACCGATTAATCGACCTAAAGCTTCGTTAACAAAAATACCGTTAGAAATGGAATATCTTTCTTGTTCAGGCATTTCTCGAAGTATGGTTAGCCCAGCAGTAGATACAAATACCGAATCGGCAAAAATTAACTCAGTTAGTACCTGATAACGTCGGTCCCAATGTTTAAACGCTGAAAAATTGGCATTTCTTCCCGATAAATCAGATGATAAAAACGACACAGACTCAATCTTTGGGGAAGCACTCAGCTGTTGCTTAATTAAAGCTGCGTGTTCTCGTATTACCGGGTCGATATGAATTAAAGCTAGTTTATTGGCATCAAACCCTACGTTTTTTTCTTCGATGTACGTCAATTGTTGAAAAACAACCCACGTTGAGGTCATTAAAATCAAACTTAAGAGTAGGGTAGTTGAAAAAAGGGTAAACTGAGCATAGGTTTGAAAGCGAGCAGAATGTTTTTCTTCCAAGAAAATGGCAAAAAGTAGCTTTAGACTTAATAAACCCACCACGGTAAGCAATACAGCAACAATATGCTGTACACTTACATCAGTCCATAATAACGCTTTTTCAGCAACTATATTAAAAGGATAAAAAAGCGCAGTTAAAAATAAAAGGGAAAGTCCCAAAACAAGAAAAACGTTTATTCCGAATCCAAGTATCCGTTTAGAATTATCAACAAAAGGGAAAAAAACAGTTCCAAATGCGCTGAAAATCAAACCGGTTATTAATCCAAAAAGCAAAGTAAATCCCAAAACAATTTGCACCATCTGAATGCGTCCACCACTTTCTTTACCATTTTGAAATTTTCCATACAAATGTAATCGCTGAAAGGGATAGGCCTCTAACTCAACATTCGAACCCTCATTTCTTATTTTTATAAAATCTTTGATTTTTACGTTGATATCATCAAAAGAAGCATCCTTTGCAATTTTTATAAACGTTGAGGGACCATTGGTAACCCAACTTTGTGCCCAAGCTTGTGTTTGCAGGAATTCTCGATAAGGTAAGAGCACATCAAAAGGCAAGTGTTGTTCCACTACATTACTCTTATAAACAGCTGCAATCCGGTAGGAATGTTCTCCATTTATAATGAGTGTTTTGCCAATTGACTCTTTACTATCCGTAAAAAAGTATTGTGCAACGTGTTCGGAAATCACAATATTACCATTGTATTTCAACGCATCGTCTGCATTACCAGCAATAATTTCGAATGGAAAAATCTGGAAGAAATTAACGCTGGCAAATCGGGAAGAGAAGTATTTTTTTTGAGATTCATGTTCTAAAAGTGCCTGTTCAGGCCAGGTAAGACTAGTAGCCCATTGGATTTCGGGCAGTTCGTCCATCAAAGCTTCTGCTAAAATTCCCGGAGTAGAAGTTGTAGTAACAATGTTATCAACATAGGTTTGATGTTCAATAACTTGTGCAACCCTATTCAGTTCCTTATTGGAAAAGTAAACAGACTCTTCGGATTGAATCCATGTAAATAGCAAAATCACTAGTGCAATACCAGCGCTTAACCCTACTATCGAAAGAAAATAATTCCCAATTTGTAATCTGAAAATCAAAGAATAATTTTTAAGATTTCCGATGTGCATTACCTCAAAAAGTAAATGATTTAGCCAAAGCCTATTCGGTTATTGTAATCAAAAGTTACTAACAAACCGAATTTACTTAGGCGATGTCAAAAATAGGCGTTTTTATGTGTTTTTACACGTTTTTTTACTTGTAACGCAACTTTGTGAAAGCCTGTGGCGTAGGGGACCGGCAAAACCCATTCGCAATTCAACCTACACCATCTATTATGAAAACACTTCTTATTGCTTTATTGATTTCGGGATTGCATCTTAACGCTACAGCCAACGACAATCTCACAAAAAAATCTACCAATCGTTCCATAAAATCGGAAATAATCACACCAAATCATCCAACATTACATACATCTGATATTACAGAAAAAAATCAGAATTATATTGTTTATGTAGAACTTGAAGAAAGTCAACGTGAATTGGTCGGATTATACACTACCGAAGTCAGAAAAATTACGGTAAATCAGAAAACGGATTTGCGCATTAAAAATCAACTTGTCCGTTTCGATGGAAAAGAAGAGACAGAAGTTACCATGCTTTCTGAGAAAAATCTGAAACCACGTTACGTGATTAATACAAACGATATGGCTACAACCTTGCTTTCCTATTCAGAAAAAGGGGTTGAGGGTCATGTGTTAATGAATTCACTTTCAGCAACTTTTCAGGAAAATCACGCTGTTCCTGCTTTTGATGAGCGATCTATAGATTTGTTAGTACAGGCTTTACCACTGGAAACAGGGTATCGAGCTACCTTTTGGACTTATTCCAGCAATGATTCCAGCTTCTTGAATGTCCAAAGTTTGGAAGTACTTGAAAAAACTCAAGCTAAAATTGGTAACGATGCTTCGGTTTCAGTTTGGGTTGTACAAGTTAGTAATCAAACAAAAACAAGTACCTACACCATTGATACGACCAATAAATCTATTTTGAAGCGTGTTGATGTACTTTCATCCGGTAAAAAGTTCGTGATGGAAAAAATCTAATTTTTTCTTACAATTTTTTAAGGTTGATCCGTGCAAACGGGTCAACCTTTTTTTATGTTCCACATATGGAAAAATATGATGTACTTATAATAGGTTCCGGGTTAAGTGGACTCTCCTGTGCCACACAGTTACAGCAAGGAGGCAAAAAGGTGTGTGTGCTTGATAAAGGGTATCACCCCGGGGGAAGAACTGCATCAAAATCGTTGGAAACACCACTTGGGAAAGCCATTTTCGATTATGGGGCTCAATATTTTACAGTGGAAGAGCTTGAATTTCAGAAGCAGGTTGTGTTGTGGCAAAAAGCTGGAGTAGTTCAAAAATGGGCCTTACAATTTGCATCAGTAAATCCGGCAGAACACCGATTAAATCGGTTACGTTATCGCGGAGTGCCAACGATGCGTTCTTTGTGCATGAATATGGCCGAATCGCTTAATGTCAAACAACAACAAAAAGTGGTGCGTTTGAATGATTTGGGTGGATTTGGTTGGGAAGTAGAGACTCAACAAGGAAATCGATTTCAAGCAGATATCTTGGTGAACTCTGCTCCTTTGGTACAATCACTTGAGTTGTGTTATCATTCGGGAATTATCCCCGCAGACCGCACGGTAACCTATTTTAATCAACAAAAATATCACAATTGTATTGCGTTGATGATTGCCTCCGATTCGGATTCTCAAATTCCGGAACCCGGCGGACTTTGGTTTGATGATTTTAGTCCGATTCGTTGGGCATCAGATAACAAAAAGAAAGGAATTAGTGAGATAACCGCCGTTACCTTTCATCTTTCACCCTCTTTTAGTAAAGAACACTACGAGGTGCAGGAGTCGCAACTGTTGGCGTATTTGTATGATGAACTTAAAAAATGGGTGCCCGGCAAATGGATAAAAACAGCTGTGCACCGTTGGCGTTATTCTCAGCCTACCAATATTGTAGATACCTCGTATCTGCGTGATGATTACTATACTAACTTGTGGTTTACCGGTGATGTATTCCTGAATGGTCGCGTGGAAAGTGCGTGGATGGCCGGTTGGAATACTGCAAATGCGATTCATAAAGCTTAAATATCATGAAAAAAGTAGCATGGATAGTCCTGAGTGTGTTAGTACTTGTAGTAGTTGGTTTGGCAGGTACCTTATTTTATGTTAATGATGCGCGTCTAAAAGCGTTTATTTTGCCAATTGCAGAAGAGCAATTGGGACGAGCAATTACAATAGAGCAACTCGAATTGAGGCTTTTTTCAACCTTTCCAAACGTGGGTTTAGGTGTTTACAACCTTGTAGTACCCGAAACCAATAAACTCGATACCTTAGCTTCAGTGGCTGAAATTCAGCTTCAGATGGAATTATTGCCGCTATTGAGTAATCAAGCTCAAATAACAAAACTGTTTATTGCCCGGCCTAATTTTACGTATAAA
The DNA here is from genome assembly GCA_964541325.1 of uncultured Chitinophagales bacterium. Taxonomy (GTDB): domain Bacteria; phylum Bacteroidota; class Rhodothermia; order Balneolales; family M1805; genus M1805. The sequence continues at coordinate 5,581 of CAZIQX010000151.1, forward strand.
GTTGACAAAAATGGGAGAACGAATCTTGATGCATTCATAGAGAAATTCGCCAACTCCGATACCATACAAACGGTAAGCCCTGTTGACTCAACGTCGAAGCCGTTTGGTGTTCAGTTGCAATCTTTTCAAATCGAAAATGCCCGGGTGAATTATCGGGATGAACAATCAGGGTTTGTTGTTACGTTGGAAAAAACTAGCCTTGCCATGCAACTTGAAATGGCAGAAGTAATTACTAGCAAGGTCAATTTAATGATAGGAGCTCTAAGTGTTCAAGAAAAAAATGCAACACTTGTTAACCGTCTTGCCTTGGGCTTAAGCCAAGAATCAAGATTGGATACAAAAAATGGACGACTTGATATTCAATCGGGAACATTGGAAATAGAAGGGTTAGCGCTGAATATATCCGGAAATGTACAGCAATTGAATGGCGAAACACCGGAATTGGATGTGCACCTTACCACATCAGCGCCCAATTTAAACACACTCTTAAAACTTGTTCCTGAAGCTTATGCTACTCAGTTGAAAGGTGTAGAGACCAAAGGTGAACTTATGGTTTCAGCGGGTATAAAAGGTCCGATAGTTACAGGTGAGATTCCCGGTTTTACAGCAAATGTGAGCATCAAAAATGGTTGGTTAAAGTATCCGGGATATGAAGCATTTAGTGATATTCAGGTTGATTTTACAGCCAATAATGATGTGGTTGCCTTGAGTAAGTTGCAAGCAAAAGCAGGATCAAATGTACTTTCCGTTTCGGGTAAGATGAATGATATCTTAAAGCCTGATATTGGGTTTGATATGAATGCAACAGTTTCTGCGGATTTATCAACCTTAAAAAAGTACTATGATTTAAATCAGTTTGATATTGGTGAATTGCGAGGTGGATTAACGATTAAAGCACAGGCAAAGGGAATATCCTCTTCTATTGAAAAAACAAACTATACGGCTATTATTCAATTGGATAATGGATTTGTTCGATATAACTATCCCGGGGTTACTAAGCCTATAGAAAACATAAAGCTACGTGTTGATGCCAATCCCAAAAGAATCACGATTCATGAGCTAAAAGCATCAGCCTCTAATAATACGCTATCAGCCAATGGAACGGTGGATAATCCACTTGATGAGCGCTTGCGAAGTATTCAAACAAAAGCAGATTTACGTCTAAATTTGCAATCCATTAAAGAGTTTTATCCTCTGAATCCTGATTCCATTCAACTTGCCGGATTATTAACTGCTAAAGTAGATGCACGAGGAAACCCATCAAATCCGGAACGGATGGCAATTTCCAGTGAAGTCAAACTTTCTAACGGTTCTTTAAAGTTGGCCCAACTTCCTCATCCCATTCAACAAATTCAGTTAGAAGCAAGCGGAAATCAAAATCAAATTAAGCTAAAGCAAGCCTCGTTTAAAGCTAAGGGTAATCAGCTTACATTAAACGGTACCGTGGCAAACTATTTAAAATCTGAGCCCAAATACAATGTAAATGTGAAGGGAACCATTTTATTGCAAGAAGTAACCGATTTTACGGGTCCTATTGCAGGGTTGAAAAAGTTAAGTGGAACAGCGACAGCGAATCTCGATGTAAGTGGTTCCGGTTTAGAACCTGATTTTAATAAAATTCGCTACAAAGGTTCGGTTAACTTGGCCAAATTACAACTGGAACACGATTCTTTACCACAGCCCATACAACAAGTTGATGTGCAACTGGTCTTCTCAGAAAAATCCGTTCAGCTAAAAAATATGTTCACGAAAAGTGGGAGTACGCAGTTTAACTTAAGTGGCGATTTGGCCAATTATCAAACCTTTTTGGATGAAAAAGCAAAAGGAACAGCATTGCTGAACGGTTCATTTAACGGGAAACTCATTCATGTTGATGAGTGGATGGATTGGAGTGAAGAAAGTGAAGAACGTACCGAACCGTTGCTGATTGAGTTCCCCAAATTGTATGCAAAATTACAAGCCCAAGCTGAATCATTGGTTGTAATGGGTGTTCCCATGCAAAATTTAAAAGCTTCTGCCGAGACCGATCAAAAACACGTAACATTAAATTCGGCTAGTGTAGAAGTGTTTGGAGGTAAAATAACCGGAGCTTTAACATTTACGGTAAAACGTCCGACTCGTACAGCAATTGATTTTAAGGGGAAAATAGATAATGTACGTGCCGAAAGCTTTTTTAAGGAATACAAAATAACGGGCAAAGACAGTAAAATGCACGAGTATGTGAATGGGGGTTTATCTATTGATGCCACTTATACTTCAGAAATAGATTCTTTGATGAGCCCTGATTTGCGAACAAGCAACGGAAAAGGCAGCTTTGGAATGACTAAATCGCGCCTAAAAAATCATCCCACACAACTTGAAATTGCTGATTTAACCGGTATAAAAGAGTTAGAAAATATTGCATTAGATGATTGGACTGCAACCTATGAAATCAATAAGGGAGTGATGAAGCTAAGCAATATGAAATTAACCTCTGGAAATGTGGGCGCTGAATTAAATGGTACGCATGATTTAGTTCAGGATAAGATGAACTTTACGATGAATTTATTCTTACCTAAATCTTACAGTGCCCAATTAGCTAAATGGATTACAAAAGACGCCGTTGATGCCTTATCCAATAAAGATGGTACGATTCGAATTCCTTTGAAACTAACCGGTACAAGTTCCAAGCCTGTTGTAAAAACCGACAGCGATGCAATCAAAAAAATGGTAGCTGATTATTTAGCAAAAAAAGCCGGTGATCAAATTGAAGGTGCTCTGAAAAATCTATTTGGAAATTAATAGGTGTAGAGGTGTAAAGAAGGAGTAAGGATTAAGGATTAAGGGTATTTTTGATTGTTGATGTATGATGTATGATGTATGATGTATGATGTATGATGTATGATGTATGATG
>CAZIQX010000152.1:0-8313 GCA_964541325.1 uncultured Chitinophagales bacterium
TCTTTGACCTGCGTGATGTTGAAATCAAGAATTAATCGTCAGGAATTAATTGCAACCGGCGACCAAGGTAAGTTTCGGATGAATCTGGAATATGATGCGTTTTCTACTTTGCAAGAAAACACGATTCGAAGTAATCAAATCGAACAATTCTTATTACAGCAACCCGAAGTTTCCAGCATTTTTGCCAATGTTGGCGGTCCAAGTGCCGGAATGGGAAGTTTAGGAATTGGTTCAGCCTACAAATCGGAATTAACGATTCAATTAAAACCAAGTGAAGAGCGTGGTTACATTGAAACCGAACAATTCATGAAATCCATTCGGGAAGCGTTGTATCAAGAGTTTTCCGGAGTTAAAATTTCAATGGCGCCACTTGGACTTGTTCCTCGTTCCACTCCGATAGAACTAACCTTAAGCGGTTCGGACAAAAATCTATTAGCCCAAACATCGCAAAAGTTGAAATCGGTTTTACAGCAAATTCCGGGGGCAGATAATGTTACGATTTCCACCGAAAGTACCACTCCTGAACTACAAATTTACCCTGACCGTGAAAAAATGCAACAACTTGGCTTACAAACAGCTTTAGTTGGAGCCACGTTGCGAACTGCCTTATCCGGAAACGACGATGCTGTTTTAACCGAAAATGGCGTGGAATACCCGATTCGTTTGTGGGTTGACCCTTCCTATCGTGATGATGCCAAACAGCTGGAACAATTCACTTTCGTAAATGGAATGGGCTTTCCTGTAAAATTGCATCAATTTGCGGAAGTAAAACGAGGTTCTAGTCCTTCTTTGTTGGAACGTCGGGATCGTCAATCGGCAATTACCTTAACCGCCGATGCCTTAGGACGTCCATCCGGAACCGTAGCAGGCGATTTAACAACCTGGCTAAAAACAAATCCGCTGCCTGAAGGTGTACAGTTGGAATGGGGGAGTGACATTAAACGTCAAAACGATAGTTTTTCAGCACTTGGCTCGGTATTGTTGGTATCCTTTATTCTGATTTATTTGATTATGGTGGCTCTTTATGATAGTTATGTCTATCCGTTTGTGGTGCTGTTTTCGATTCCTGTTGCCATAATCGGGGCAATGTTGGCACTGAATTTAAACATCAGCAATTTAAGTGTATTCACCTTGCTTGGTTTAATTATGTTGATGGGCTTAGTTGCCAAAAACGCCATTTTGATTGTGGATTTCACCAATCAGCGAAAGGCAGATGGCCTGCATTATCTTGATGCCTTAGTCGAAGCCGGGAAAACCAGAATGCGTCCTATCTTAATGACCACTATCTCTATGATTATTGGGATGTTACCCATTGCATTGGCCTCAGGTACGGCAAGTGAATGGAAAAATGGTCTGGCATGGGTAATCATTGGAGGATTAACGTCTTCGCTAATGTTAACCGTGTATTTAGTACCAATTGTGTATGCAACGGTAGATTCCATCAAACTGAAATTTCAACACTAAGCATCATTACAACGATGCAAGCGCAGGAAGTACAACTTGATTTAGCATCATTTCAAATTCTTGTTCGCTTGCATCTTCATGTTTTCTTTTTTTTAAGCCATATTCTGAAAAATCTAGATGAACGGTAGGTTTTACCCCTTCTTCTTCAAGACAATTTTTAACACAGTGCAAGGGACAGCCATCTAAAGCTACAATTTTCCGACCCGATTGTGCCGTTTTTACCAAGGATTTTACGTGTCCACCAACTCCTGCAATACACGACATCTCGGCTAATTCTTGTCTGTCTAAAAACACAGCAATTCGATTAGCAAGTTGCGCAACATTTGAGCAACCCGAACAAGAATAGACTAAAGGTTGATTTTTCATATTAAATTCAAAATTATTTCATTATTAAAAATCAATCACTTAAAAGAGATTGAAATACACTATAAAGTTTAATTATCAATGATTCATCATTTAAAACTTTTAAGATGCTATTATCTTTTTTATATTTGAAATAGTAATTATGACTACTAATTACTATGATAAATAAATCTGATATCCAATCCTATGAAAAAGAACTTGTTAACAATCGGTTTAATGGCAACTATTCTCGGGTTCGGTTGTGCACCAAACAACACCAAGAAAAAAGTTGACCCAACCACTATTAAAACTCAAGGAACAATGGAAGCTGAACTTACGGCACCACCATTTGTACCTGCCCCGGTCGGTAATCGTCCGGCTAAAAAATTAGTGGTCAAAATGGAAATTATTGAAGAAGTAGGCACTATGGCCGACGGTGTTGAATACGTGTATTGGACATTTGGCGGTTCTGTTCCGGGTTCATTTATTCGTACACGAGTTGGCGATGAAATTGAATTTCACTTAATGAATCACCCGAATAATAAACTTCCTCACAATATTGACTTGCATGCTGTAACGGGTCCGGGCGGTGGTGCAGAATCCTCTTTTGTTGCGCCAGGACACGAAGTGCAGTTTTCGTTTAAAGTGTTAAACGAAGGTTTGTACGTGTATCACTGTGCAACTGCACCTGTTGGTATGCACATTGCAAACGGTATGTACGGTTTAATCTTGGTTGAACCCGAAGGTGGCTTGCCTCCCGTTGATCGCGAATTTTATGTAATGCAGGGCGATTTTTACACAAAAGGCAAATATGGCCAACCAGGTTTGCAACCTTTCGATATGCAAAAAGCCGTAGATGAACACGCAGATTATGTGGTTTTTAATGGAAGTGTTGGCGCCTTAACCGGTGATAATGCACTCCAAGCCAACGTAGGTGAAACCGTTCGAATTTTTATGGGTAACGGAGGTCCAAATTTGGTTTCTTCTTTCCATGTGATTGGAGAAATATTCGACAAAGTATATGTTGAAGGCGGTAGTTTAATTAATGAAAACATCCAAACGACCTTAATTCCTGCAGGCGGTTCTTCGATTGTTGAATTTAAGATTGAAACTTCCGGAAACTTAATTCTAGTTGATCACTCCATTTTCCGTGCCTTTAACAAAGGTGCAATTGGTATTATTAATGTAAAAGGTGAAGAGAATCACGCTGTTTATTCGGGTAAACAATTAGAAGGCATCTATCAACCTGAGGGACAAACCATCCAAAAAATGCCTAACGGTAATGGCGAACAGAAAGAACGTGTGGCTAAAACCGTTGCTGAACGCATTCAATTTGGTAAACAAATTTATGACCGTTCCTGTTTTGCATGCCACCAACCGAATGGCGAAGGTTTGTCAAATGTATTTCCGCCTTTGGCTAAGTCTGATTGGTTAAACAACTCGCCGGAAAAAGCTATTGATGCTGTTGTTCATGGTTTATCAGGTGAGATTACCGTAAATGGTAACAAATACAATAATGTGATGCCTGCGCAAATCTTAACCGATGAAGAAGTGGCCAATGTTATGACCTACATCTACAACAGTTGGGGAAATAATAAACGTGAAATCACACCTGAACAGGTTAAAAAAGTTAGAAAATAAGCTCATGAAATCGCTTTGGCTACTTTTATTGATTGTGTTTTGCCAACCTTACCTACTTAAGGCTCAAAGCGACATGAAACGTATCGAGGGTGGAACATTTGTTCCACTCTTCGGTAATTTAGAAGCCCCAACTAAGGTTTCTGATTTTTTATTGGATACATACCCTGTTACCCATCAAGAGTTTTTAGACTTTGTAAAAGATAATCCTCAGTGGCAGCGATCGAAAATTTCACGACTATACGCTGATAAAAATTACTTGATGGAATGGGAAAGTGATACCACACTTGGAGCGCATATTAACCCTGATGCAGCTGTTACTCATGTTAGTTGGTTTGCTGCTAATGCCTATGCGCAGGCTCAAGGTAAACGATTACCCACAACTGATGAGTGGGAATATGTTGCAATGGCAAATGCAACGATTAAAGATGCCCGAACAGATTCGTTATACAATCAACGAATTTTATCCTGGTACGAAAAACCAAAAGCAAATACCTCTTCAGTAGGTAAACAAGTAGCGAATTTTTGGGGCATTCACGATATGTTCGGTCTTGTTTGGGAATGGACAGATGATTTCAATTCTGTTTTAATCACCGGTGAGTCTCGAGGTGATATGGACGAAAATAATAAACTCTTTTGTGGGGGCGGTTCAGTTGGTGCCACCGACATGATGAACTATGCTGCTTTTATGCGATTTGCTTTTAAAGGAAGTCTAAAAGCAAGTTATTCTATTAAAAACTTAGGCTTTCGCTGTGCAAAGGATCTCAACCTATGAAACTACATGTGTTTGTTTTAACTGTATTGATTGTTGGGCTAACCCATTGTTCGCCATCACCCAAAAAAGAAATCAATATTCAGGATTATTTAATTCCACAAAATGAACCTTTACCTGAACTTTCCATTTTTAACTTGCCCTCTGATTGGGTGAATCAAAAAGGTGATTCCGTAAAGCTTGGTGATTTTCAAGGGAAACTTACCATTATGACCATGATTTATACCTCGTGTCAGGCGGCATGCCCACGATTAACTGCCGACATGAGTCAAATAAGCAAGTCTATACCGCAGGATTTATTGCCATTTACTCAATTTGTATTTGTTAGTATTGATCCACTCGTTGATACACCCGAAAAAATGACAACCCATTTGGCAAACTATCATCTTACACAAGATTATTGGCATTTTTTAAGAGGTACAGAACAAAGTACACGTGAATTTTCCATGATTTTAGGGGTTAAGTACAAACAGATTACACCGATTGATTTTTCCCACTCCAATATCATATCTCTGTTTGATGAAAAAGGATTGTTGGTTCATCAGCAAACCGGCTTAGGCGTTGATAATCAACAAATTATAGAGAGAATTAAAGAATTGGGCAAAGTGTATAAAGCGGCTTTAAACTCATGACAACTGTGCGAAAATGGTTAATACGGTGGCTACAATATGGGTTAATTGGCACATTAATATTAGTGGTAGTTGGTGGTATTACACGTTTAACCGATTCTGGACTTTCAATAACACAATGGGATGTGATAATGGGTGTAATCCCACCACTTAACCATGATGATTGGCAAGCAGCATATAGTCGATATCAACAATTTCCTCAATATAAGCTTACTCAAACAGCTACATCACTTCAAGATTTTAAAATCATATTCTTTTGGGAGTACCTACATCGGTTGTTAGGTCGCTTTTTGGGTTTGGTACTCATCCTGCCTCTCATCATTTTTCAAATGAAAAAATGGCTTACAAAAAAACAAAGCTATGCTTTTTCAATCCTTGTCTTTCTTGGAATTTCACAAGCATTAATGGGTTGGTACATGGTTAAAAGTGGTCTTGTTGATGTTCCGAATGTAAGCCATTATAGATTATCTGGACATTTAGGGCTAGCACTGATTATTGTTGGCTTTTTATTTCTTCTAATTCAAACACTACGTTTTCCAGAAAAACGCTCTTTTTCTAATAAACAAGTACTTTTTTGGGGCTTTTTAAGTGTTTTAGTTTTTATTCAATCGGTTTGGGGTGCTTTTGTGGCTGGTTTAGATGCCGGTTTAGTTTATAACACATACCCAAAAATGAACAACGATTGGATACCCCTGTTCAGTGATTCATTGATTTCCTTCTTAACGAATCAAGTTTCAGGTGTGCAGTTTTTACATCGCTTATTAGGCCACTTCATATTGATAGGTAGTGTTTTGGCGTGGACTCTTCACTATTATCAAACAACGGATGCGTTTACAAAAAATCCTGTTTTCCCCCTTCTCATATCAATTTCAATTCAAGTTGCACTTGGCATATCGGTACTCTTACTTCGTGTTCCAATTGTACTTGCTGTACTGCATCAATTAATAGCCTTTATTGTTTGGCTAAGCTGTTTAGACCTCTTACATCAACAACTTTATAAACATAACGACTTAGCATTTAAACCTGCTACTCTTCAAAACAACCTTCAATAAACGTGAATCATTATGGAAAACACATCCGAACTAACTGTAGGGCAATATGTAGCCCAAGACTATAGAACCGCTCAAGTATTTCGTAAATATGGCATAGACTTCTGCTGTGGCGGTGGTGTAAGCTTAGAAAAAGCATGCGCAAAAAAAGATATTACTGCTGATGAACTTCGTGCTGAATTAGTAGCTTTGGCATCAACAGGCACACAAAGTGATAATTATAACAGTTGGAAACTCGATTTCCTGGCTGATTATATCGTAAATACGCATCACGAATACGTTAAAAACAAACTTCCTGAATTAAACTTTTATACTAACAAAGTTGCTCGCGTTCATGGTGACCGCCATCCTGAACTGTTTGAAATTCTTCGTTTATTTTTAGATATCGAAGCTGAAATGACAAGTCACATGGCTAAAGAAGAGCAAATACTGTTCCCTTACATCAAACAATTGGCGCAAGCAAAACAACATGGTGATGGAATAGAAGTTCCACATTTTGGTTCAGTACGTTACCCAATTGAAATGATGGAACACGAACATGATTCTGCCGGGCGCATTATGGAAGAAATTCAGACTTTAACGAATAATTTTGAACCACCCGCCGATGCATGTACTACCTATCGTGTTATGTTCCAAAATTTACAGGCATTTCAGGATGATTTACACAAACATGTACATTTGGAGAATAATATACTGTTCCCCAAAGCTTTAGAAATTGAAAATGAGTTCTTTAACTAAGTACTTTTTGAAGTTCAACTAAACCTAGATATACGGATTACCAACAATGAACCCTAAACAACAATCAGTTGATAAACCGAAATTGGATATCAACAATGATGCAGACTGTGAAATATTAGTTCATACATTTTATGAACGTGTTCAACAAGATGAGCGATTGAATTACATCTTTAATGATTTCGCTCAGTTAGATTGGTCGCATCATTTACCAAAGATGGTTGATTTTTGGTCGAATATTATTTTTCAGACAGGGCGATATAAAGGCAATCCGTATCAGGCACATCTTACCTTACCCGTTCAGGAACAGGATTTCAACTTATGGTTGAACCTGTTTCTGGAAACGGTTGATGATTTATTTTCGGGTGAACATGCAAATCACGCTAAAGATATTGCGCAAAAAGTAGCGCATATGTTTGTAATGCGCATGAAAATGGATGGATATTTAGCAAACACGTAACCTATTAGCCATGAATCTTCAACTTCCTAAAGCAGAACTCCAAATTCTGGTGAATTTGATTAAAGAAGAACTTATTTGTACTGCTAAACAATCGTTTCATGAGGCAGCTTTATCCGGATTATGCCTAGATGGTGTTCTTGAGGTTACGGTGAGTGCATTACAGGATAAAAAAATTTTGATTGATGACGTGTTAAAGCGGATCCATGATTCCAATCTATCCAATTCTAACTCATCCAATACAGGTTGGATTTAATCTGTATTCGTTCAAATACTATTGAAATTATACCGATTTAACGATGTAAATAATCAACTTAATCTATATTTAACAATTAAGACTATTTTATCAGTTTTTTCTTGTATGGAATAATTTCAACTCTTATATTTGCATTCAATTAAGTCTTTTTTTCATGATAACATCCAAAACCTGTGAACTTGCCATACGTGCCCTTATTCTCATCGCTCAGGATAAAAGCGGTGAACCGGTTCGTATTTCGTATTTGCACGAGGAATTAGGAATTGGATTTTCCTTCATGACCAAAATCCTTCAACCGCTAACCCATTCCGGGATGTTAATCTCCTTGAAAGGCGCTAAAGGTGGAATCGTTTTGAACAGAAAACCTGAGGATATCAACCTCAAACAAATAGTTCACATTATGGATGGCGATGGACTTTTTACTAAATGCGCCCTCGGTTTACCTAAATGTGGCGATCCTGAAATTTGTGCATTCCACGAGAATTGGGGTCCTGTACGCGATATGCTCACCCAAACATTTGAGCAAACAACTCTCGCTCAACTTGCTGAATTTGGCAATGAATCACTCGTTGCTAAACTGGTTGGCAGTTGACTTTTTTTTAAACATAAATAGTAATTAGCACTACTAATTATTCTTAAACGTAATCCAAACTTCTATGAAACTTTTCTTTTATACACTCATGATTACCTCGTTTCTTGCTTGTGGCAACTCAGGCGATTCCAACGAGAAAAAAACAACCCAAAAAGCCAAAACAGAATCTGGTTTATCTGATTTCGAACTTAAAAACGGCCTTGGCCCTGTTAAAGAAGAAATCAAACTGGGTGAACTGAACATGAAAATGGCTACTGCTGGAAAAGCTGTTTTTGAGCAAAATTGCTCGGCTTGCCACAAAGTTGACCAACGCTATGTGGGTCCTCAATTAGACGATATGCTTTCACGCAGAACGCCCACCTATCTGATGAATATGATG
>CAZIQX010000153.1:0-6839 GCA_964541325.1 uncultured Chitinophagales bacterium
TAACTGGCTTTAGTAATTTTTTTTTGAATTTATCCTCAGCAAAATTCCAAAAATCCTGAGTTAATTGGATTTGATAGGCTTTTGATCTCGAACGTAAGGTTGATGCTAGCAACGAACCACGTTTTGCCATTAATTTTCTTAAATCGATAGATGTTTGAACGCCTCCAAGTGTAGCTAATTGAATAATTTTTCCATCGCGCGAAAGACTTTGAATATTTTTCATCAGATAGTCGCCTCCGATAAAATCTATGATTACGTGAACTCCACTTTTTTGGGTTTTTTCGGCGATTATTTCGTAGAAATCTTGCTTTTTGTAATCGATAACAACATCGGCTCCGTATTCTTCACAAAAGGTTTTCTTGCCTGTTGAACAAGTGGTATAAATCTTGGCGCCTAAAACCTTCGCTACTTGAATAGCTGCATTACCTACTCCACTCGCACCTGCATGAATCAATACAGATTGGCCTTGTTGCAGATCTCCCAACCAAACCAATGCCTGCCAAGCTGTCAGGAATGCTTCTGGAATTGCAGCAGCCTGTTCGAAAGTGAGATAATCAGGTTTTTTTAGTAGCATGGATTCATGAACCGTTACAAACTCGGCATAACCACCACCGGGAAGTAAGCTCATCACCTCTTCTCCAATCTTCCATGCATCAGAATTACTTTTTTCAATTACTCCTGAACACTCGAGTCCCAAAATGGGCGATTCTCCCTTGGGTGGCGGATAATGTCCTTCTCGTTGTGCAATATCAGCGCGATTTAAGGCTGTGGCTTTTATACGAACTAAAACCTGACCCTTTGCAGGCTGTGGGGTTTCGGTTTCTCCCAAAAATAAAGTGTCTTTTCCACCAAAAGAATTTTGTAAAATGGCCTTCATGGTTAGCTATTTTTAAGTCGTTTAAGGAGTTTTTTTCGGTCTTGCCGGTTATCCCAAAAAGCAGTTACAAAAATTGTTTTTTCCTCCAACACATAAAAAATTGAATAGTGCTTCAACGAACTCATTCTATGTTTACCGAAATCTGTTTTTAATCCCGATTCCGGATGTGATTTTACGTGTTGTAATCTAATTACGATGGCTTTATTTAACTTTTTTTTAATACTCAAACCCTTTTGTTCGATTATTTCAATACTCAAAATTTTCATCCCTTTGATTAAGTGCAATTAACGTCCAAACTATACGTATTTCATCCAATCTTGATCTCTTTTTTCAAGTTCTTCTTCTGAAATCACTCTTCCGTTTTCAATATCTGATTCACTCATTTTTAACAATTCAATTTCATAAGAATTTAATTTATAATGATTTGCTGATGAAGTAGTATTAAATATTAAGTCAATTGCTTCTAATAATTCCACATTTTCTGATAATAGATTTTTATCAATTAACTTCGCCTTTAAGGTTCCGATTGGAGTCATATGGTTAATCTCTAATTTTGACTAATTTCGTTATTTAGACTCAAACATCAAATGCTGTTTTTCACTTATTTAGATTCCCCTTTAGGTTTACTCGAAATTACGACAGACAAGCAGTTTGTGAAAGCAATTTCTTTTGTTGACGAAATTCGAAAACCCTCTTCTTCTGATGATTTTTTAGGCTCGGAAACAGTTCGGCAGCTTAATGAATATTTTGATAAAAAACGCCGCAAGTTTGAGTTACCACTAGCCCCAAATGGAACCCTGTTTCAGAAAAAAATCTGGGATTTACTCTTGCAGATTCCTTTTGGCGAAACACGTTCTTACGCAGAATTATCAACTACATACGGTGATGAAAAAGCTATTCGGGCAATTGCAGCAGCTAATGGAAAAAATCCAATAGCAATTGTAATTCCTTGTCATCGTGTGATTGGTAAAGACGGAAAATTGGTTGGGTATGCCGGAGGACTACCTCGGAAACAGTATTTATTGAACTTAGAAAGTGATCAAACCCAACTTTTCTAAAAAAAATAAGGCCACGGGTTTTACCCCGCGGCCTCACCATTAATCCTCCAGAAATTTCATTTCCAGGCTCCTAAAATAATACCCATAAGTCCAAGCGCCACAACCTGATACATTCCATCAATTAAGATGAGTGTCCACGATTTTTGTGCAAATAAATAGGCTGTACCTATACCGCAAAAAATCCAAACTCCTGTAAGTAGCCCATACATTAAACCTTGTTGGAGTCCAATTTCAGGTGATGCAAGAAAAAAAGCGAGATTTACGGCAATAATCAGCTGAAAAACAAAGGCTGTTCCGAAGATTTTAGCCATGTTGGCTTGTTTAATTTTTTCATCATTGAGATCAACCTCTTTTTGCCAACGTTTGGAAAAAAGCAACGGTGAATACCACAATGAACCTAAAACAAAAGAGCTTATTGCAGCTACAAAAACGGCAATCCAGTTTACTGATGCCTCCATACGAACCTCCTATTTGTTGAATAACGATTTTTTTACTTAGAAAAAACAATTTCTTTGATTTACATCGAACTACTTGTTTTTCAGTGATTTCAATGTATTCAATTTTCTTGAAGCCGCAAAAGATTAATCTCAATTTTGATGTTTACCTGGTTGGAAACTTTATCAAAAAAATTAATTCATCTTGATATTGCTGATACAAAAGAGTGTGGTTTTCAACAAACTAGAGAATGAAATCAAGACCGCTTGTAATTCCTATTTTTGATTACGCGATTAACTCCAACAATTCGATACTTGTACACTAATCCGGGAAACCTACTTTTTGTTTTGAATGGCGTCAATAAGCCCAATATTTTTCATTATTCCTGCAATTTTGCCACTACTTTTTTTACTATGTCTGTAATTTTGTTCCATGAACGCAGCTTGGCTTCCCCTTTGTTAACTTCGCAGAAAATTTTCAACCTAAAGTGACATGATGTTTAAAGACATAAAATTCGTTTCCGAAGATATCGACGATTTTGAACAAGCAATCCCTCTACTTTCTGAGGAAGAAGAGAAAAAAATCGATGAATCCGGTATTCCTGACGAACTACCCATCCTTCCTTTAAAAAATACCGTTTTATTTCCCGGTGTGGTTATTCCGATAACCGTCGGGCGCGACAAATCTCTCGCCTTGGTAAAAGACGCTTACGAATCAGACCGCATCATTGGAATTGTTACTCAAAAAGACCCTAATTCTGAAAACCCCAAACCGGAGGATTTATATCAAATTGGAACTGTTGCGCAAATTTTGAAACTCATCAAAATGCCCGATGGAAGCAAAAGCATTGTGATTCAAGGCAAAAATGTGATGAAAATCAATGCTATTACCACTGAAGAACCCTATTTCAAAGCTCAGGTTGAAAAATTTAAAAACCTGATGGACTTAGAAGGCATTGAATTGGATGCAGCTCTTCGTTCGATTAAAGAAACATCCATAAAAATCATCAACTTATCACCGAATATTCCATCTGAAGCTGCTATTGCCATAAACAACATCAATAGCCCGACCTTTCTGTTGAATTTTATCGCGTCAAACCTGAATATTTCTTTATCTGACAAGCAAGAAATTCTGGAAATCCCCAAGTTTTCAAAGCGATTAGAAAAGATTCAGCATTATCTCACAAAAGAACTTCAGGTTCTGAATTTGAGTGAAGAAATCCGCTCTAAAGTAAAAACGGACATCGACCAACAACAGCGCGATTTCTATTTGCGCCAACAAATGAAAGCTATTCAGGAAGCTTTGGGCGAAGATGGCGATCAACAAGAAGTTCAAAAATTACGAGCTCGTGCAAATGACAAAAAACTGCCCGATTATGTAAAAGATGCTCTTGAAAAACAGCTTTCCCGTCTAGAACGAACTCCAAGCGCAGCTCCTAATCATGGTATTATTATGAATCACGTGGAGTGGATTCTTGACTTACCCTGGCTGGAATACTCAAAAGACAAACTCGATTTAAAACGTGCCCGAAAAATTTTGGATGAAGATCACTATGGTCTTGAAAAAGTGAAGAAGCGCATCATCGAGTATTTGGCTGTGCTAAAACTTAAAAAAGATATGAAAGCGCCTATTTTGTGCCTTGTAGGTCCTCCGGGCGTTGGTAAAACTTCATTAGGAAAATCAATCGCGCGTTCTATTAATCGCGAATTTGTTCGTTTCAGTTTAGGTGGTTTACACGATGAGGCCGAAATTCGGGGTCATCGCAGAACGTATATTGGTGCGCTTCCCGGACGTATTATCCAAAACATGAAAAAAGCAGGAACCGGAAATCCTGTGATGATGCTCGACGAAATTGATAAAGTAGGTGCTGATTATCGAGGCGACCCAACATCTGCCCTTTTGGAAGTACTCGACCCTGAACAGAATAACACCTTCTACGACAATTACTTAGAGTTAGAATATGACCTGAGTAAAGTACTTTTTATTGCTACGGCAAACTCGTTGGAAACTATTCCGGGACCACTGCGCGACCGTATGGAAATCATTCAGTTGAGTGGTTATACCTTGCAGGAAAAATTGCAAATTGCGAAAAAATATCTCGTAGCTCGTCAATTAGAAGAAAATGGCTTAAGCAAAGATCAATTCAGAATTACCGATAAAGCCATTGAAGCGATCATTGACGGTTACACACGTGAATCAGGCGTTCGAAATCTAACCCGCGAAATTGGATCTGTTGTTCGAGGTGCGGCCATCAAAATTGCCTCTGAAGAAGCCGAAGAAATTTCAGTTGGCACAAAAGAAATTGAAAGTTACCTCGGTAAACAGAAATTTTTTAAAGATGTAGCTGAACGAACTGTAGTTCCAGGAGTAGCAACCGGTTTAGCTTGGACGCCCGTTGGCGGTGATATTTTGTTTATCGAAGCTTCCATGTCGAAAGGGAATGGATCTTTGAAATTGACTGGTCAACTCGGTGATGTAATGAAGGAATCAGCTCATTTAGCTTACTCTTTCTTAAAAGCGAATGCCACCGAATACAAAATCCCGGAAGATGTCTTCAAAGGTTGGGATTTGCATATTCACGTTCCGGCCGGCGCCATTCCAAAAGATGGTCCAAGTGCGGGTGTTACCATGTTATCAGCCATGACTTCCATTTTTACTCAACGAAAAGTGAAATCAACCATTGCAATGACCGGCGAAATCACCTTGCGTGGCTTGGTTTTACCGGTTGGTGGAATCAAAGAAAAAGTATTGGCTGCAAAACGTGCAGGCATCAAAAAAGTATTTCTACCCAAGAAAAATGAAGCTGACATCTACGAAATCGAAAAAGAAATTCTTGGCGATTTGGAAGTAGAATTTGTTGATCGCATGCATCAGATTGTGGAAAAAGTACTTGATAAGGAAGTTGTTCGCGACCCATTTACGTTGTACAAACTTCCGGAGAAAGAAAAGAAAGATTAAAAACGAAAGGCTACTCAGAAATGGGTAGCCTTTTTTGTTCTAAACACGCTGGTCTTCGATAATTGATACGTTGTCTTTTTCTTAAACAACGCGACACCTTTTGTATAATGATAGTGCTCGATATTTAAACAGCATTAACTGATTTGAATTCTAGATTAATCCCTAAAGCTTTTAATACTTTCACAATTGTCTCAAATCTTGGTTTTGCACCTGGCGCAAAAGCTTTATAAAGTGATTCCCTACCCAAACCAGAATCTTCGGCAATTTTTTTCATACCTCTCGCTTTAGCAATATTCCCAATTGCATTTAGCAAGAATTCGTTATCTCCCTCTGCAATAGCTTCAGATAAATAAGCCGCAATTAATTCCTCATTATCAAGGTATTCCGCAATATCAAATTTTGAGACTTCAGTTTTCATAATTACTCCTAATTTCATTCCATACTTCTCGTGCTTTCAAAATATCGTGGGATTGTGTTGATTTATCTCCACCACATAGCAGTAGTACAATTTTGCCATGTATTTCTTTGAAATAGATTCTATATCCTGGTCCGATAAAGAACCTAAACTCACTAATTCCTTACCCAACTGATTTGTAGTCACCAAAATTGCCATTTTCAATATGCTGCAAACGAATCAAGATTTTGGCTTTCGCATTGATATCCTTGAGCTTTCGAAACCATTTGTCAAAATAATTTGTCTTTTCAATTTTGTACACATTTCAATAGTATCTATTTGGATACTATTTTCCAAAAAAAGCGGTAACCTTTAATTTATCTATCGAATCACAAAATTGGTTAATGGAAATACCAATATGCTATGGGTGATTTTTTTAAATGAGCTTAAATTGAACTCGTTTTTGAATTATTTCAACAGCTTAAAATATTTTGAACAAGGTAATTTTGCTTAGATAATAGTACTTACGTCATTTGTTGCATTTAATAAATATTTACATTCTCATAAAGATGAATTTAAACCAAGTAACATGCTCCAAAATCAGATTCAGTAAAAAAACTTTCATTTCATTTTAGCTCTACGCGAGAAATTTAATTCGTGATAAATGGCAAACAGATGGGGTATTCCAAAAGAAGTTGAAGAATATGTTAAGCAAAGAGACACGCATTGCGTCTATTGCGGAGTTTCTTTCCATAATGTATCAATTAGAAAACACAAACCAACTTGGGAGCATATTGCAAATGACATAAGAGTAAATGGAATTAACAATATGGCGCTTAGTTGCATGTCATGTAATGCGAGCAAGGAAGCAAAAGAATTAAATACATGGTTAGAAACTGAGTTTTGCAAGAAAAAAGTGATTACAAAAGATTCAGTTTCTGAAGTAATTAAAGCGATCATCCAAAATCCTCCAAAATTGACTTAATTTTTAAGAAAAGACATTTTACGGAATAAAAACTTCCGTTTCTTTGTTTGTGAGTCTGTACTTTTGCCCTTCAACAAAACAGACTATGGCTTTAGAACAATTTTCAAAAACAGTTGCTGCACATTTATTTCG
>CAZIQX010000153.1:6849-8244 GCA_964541325.1 uncultured Chitinophagales bacterium
GCAATTCATCAAAAAAAATCTGTTAAACTTTCGCATTTTGTTGGTTCTTCACTCTCATTTTTAATCCAAGAATTAGCCAAAGAACGTTCGTTTTTAATTGTAACCCCCGATTTTGAAACCGCACAGTTTTTTGAAGGCGACTTGCGAGAGTTGGGAAATACCGAAACTATTTTATTTAACCCAACCTTTAGAAAACCCTACGATAGCGCACAACTTTCTGATGTAAGCCCACTTATCAATCGCTCTGAACAACTCGAGCTTCTGCTTTCTCGTCCTAACAATATTGTAGTAACCTCTGCGGACGCTCTTTTCGACTTAGTTCCATCCCCAAATGCTTTTTCCGATGCATCCATTATTCTGAATAAAGGTGACTCGCTCGCCATGGATGATTTAGTCGGGAAATTAATGGATTTAGGCTACGAAGAAGTAAGTTTTGTGGGCGCTCCGGGCGAATATTCACAGCGCGGGGGAATTCTGGATATTTTTCCCTTATCAACCGATTATCCGGTTCGTTTAGAATTTTTTGGGGATGAGATTGATTCCATTCGAGAGTTTGACCCGGATTCGCAGCGCTCCATTTCGTTTCAAGATAAAGTGCGACTTGTTCCCAATGTGGAGCAATTAAACAGAGCTAATTTGGCGGCTTTTTTTGAGTTTATTCCAGATTCTTATACAGTAGTATTGCATCAGGAAGAGTTGATTGTTGCCGACTTGGACTCACGATATCAACAAGCTCTTGAAGCCTACGAATCTTTAAAAGAAGCTGAAAAAACAGCTCCCGACTCACTCTTTTGCTCGGCTAGTCGGTTCGAGAATTGGCTTGCAAAAAGAACCATTTTATTTGATGGTAAAGTTAGAATCGAAAGAAAACCGGAACTAGAATTCGTTTTGGAAGCGCGTCCTCAACCCGATTTTAATGCATCGATTAAAGTGCTGCGCCAACATTTGGAGGATTTAAGTAAACAGGGCATTCATACCACCATTTTATGTGATAATGAAGCTCAACGAGATCGTTTTTTAGAACTTCTTGGTGAACCAAGCGCGCTTTGCAAATACGACGCGGTTCTCGCCACCTTGCATCGTGGTTTCATACTTCCAACACCGGGAATTGCAGTTTACACCGATCACCAAATATTTAATCGTTACCATAAACCCAAAACCAAAGTTCGTCAACGGAAAACAGGCGGACTCTCCATGAAAGAAATCCGCGATCTAAACGTGGGCGATTTTGTGGTTCATGTGGATTATGGAATTGGAAAATTTGCCGGATTTCGTCGAATTAAAGTAAAAGACATTGAGCAGGAATCGGTAATGCTCAAATATGCCGACGATTCCATCATGTATGTGAATATTTCAAGTTTGCACAAATTGCAGAAATATTCGGGTAAAGATGGG
>CAZIQX010000154.1:0-4975 GCA_964541325.1 uncultured Chitinophagales bacterium
AATATGATTCATAACCATATTGGCGATCAGCATTGGTGTATGAAGGATTTACCAACGAAAGATTGTTTGAATGACAAAGAAAAATTTGGCACAACCAACTATCGGGGAGCTGCAGCAACCGACCCTTACGCATCTGACTACGATGTAAACAAGCTCACCAATGGCTGGTTCGTAAGCGAAATGCCCGATTTGAATCAAAAAAACGATTTATTAGCCGATTATCTCATTCAAAATACCTTGTGGTGGATTGAAGAATTCGGCATTGATGGCATTCGCATGGATACCTATGTCTATCCCGATAAACAGTACATGGCACGTTGGGCTAAAGAAGTGATGGAAGCCTATCCTACATTTAATATCGTTGGGGAAGCTTGGGTGAATACGGTGGGACACGAAGCCTATTGGCAAAAGAATTTTAAAGGTCACAGCGATAGCTACAATTCTAACTTACCAAGTGTAACCGATTTTCAACTTGAATATGCCATAGTGGCGGCATTTACACAAGAATTTGGGTGGAAATCAGGTATCACACAAGTGTACTACACGTTGGCTCAAGACCATTTATACCATGACCCGATGAAGAATGTGATTTTCCTCGATAATCACGATTTATTGCGTTTTTATAATCAAATTGGGCAAAATAAGGAACATTTCAAAATGGCTTATGCTATGTTGGCCACTTTACGCGGAATCCCACAAGTGTATTACGGCACGGAATTAATGTTTGGCGAGATAGGTGGTCGCGGCGATGGAAGTAAACGTCCGGATATGCCCGGTGGTTGGTACGGCGATGAACGCAGTGTGTTTACGGCAAACGGACGAACCGAAACCGAAAATGAGATTTTTAATTATGTAAGCGCTGTAAATCACTGGCGCAAAAATCGAGTTTCCATTCACGATGGAAAGTTCAAGCATTTTGTTCCCTTTGATAATATCTATGTGTATTTCCGCTACACCGATTACGAAACCACGATGGTCGTAGTGAATTTGCAAGAAAAAGATGTCGAGTTAGATCCGGTTCGCTTCAAAGAAGTTTTAGGTA
Organism: uncultured Chitinophagales bacterium; assembly: GCA_964541325.1. Lineage (GTDB taxonomy): Bacteria > Bacteroidota > Rhodothermia > Balneolales > M1805 > M1805. The sequence goes on from CAZIQX010000154.1 coordinate 1,043, forward strand.
AATTCACTGTAGGTAAAGTGATTATCGAAAACCGCGACATGGATGTAACCAAACCGTTTATGATAAAGGCAAAAACAACGAGTATTGTTGAGCTTAAATGATGAATAGGTGTAAGTTGTAAGGTATTAGGTTTTAGTGAATGGCGATGCAAGTCGCCATTTTTTTTGGGGTGAACTAAACACTCAACTTTTTAAATTTCTCGACTACCCAAACCCTCCTTTTCATTATACTACTGCATAGTCATTCAATTTGTGGGGTTTTATGCAGTAGATATTATGTGCATGTCTTCTTTTTACGTTTGCAATTTACTGACTAATGTTAGAAACGGTGGTTCCAGAACCGTTTAAAAATTCTACTTTACAATGTGTATGATGCCGCATTTGGCAAGGAATCAACCCGACATCTTTTAGGCGTTTTTGCCATCAACGAAAAAGCAGCTGCATATATGCGTCTCTCTTCTGATGAGGAAATCATCAAAACAATATTAGCAGAATTGGATGAGCTCTTCGAAGGAAATGCAAATCAACATTACGTGAATCACGTGATTCAAAATTGGTCGAATGAACCCTACATTTGAGGGGCTTATTCCTACACATTTTATGATAATAAGAAAGCGATAATTCGAAACATTACCGAACCCATTAACAAGCAGATTTATTTTGCAGGTGGGGCTTTATCCTTAGAAAATCACTCCATGGTTCATGGTGCGTGTGAATCGGGATTTGATGCGGTAAGACAAATACTAAATGGCTGAAAACAAGGTGACTTCATTTTCATCGGTAGCGTTTTTTTTACAAATCATCATGATGTGAATAAGCCTAAACCATGATTTCTAAGAATTATGAGACTCCCAACTGCCGCCTTGAATTATCTTAAAAATGGGAATACATTTATTTTAGGACTCATCCTAAAACAAAAGTAAAACTCTTGGTTCAAATTGGATACATCTAATTATTTTGAATCTCGAAATAGCTGTCTATTTTCAAGTTGAACAAATTGGAGATGAATTATGGAAAATGCCGCTCAAACAATGATTGAGAATCTATTTAAAAACACTGGAAAAACGCTGGAGGAATGGATTCAAATTGCGCAAAAACAATCTTTCTCTAAACACGGTGAAATCATTAATTATTTGAAGCAAACACATGGATTTACACATGGTTTTGCAAACTTAGTAGCTCATAAAGCAAAAGGTTCTGATGCTGGTTCTGCGGATAATCTCGACGATTTAGTAACCAAACAATATGTCGGAAAGGAATCTCTGAAGCCAATTTATGATCACTTGCTTGCTGAAATACAAACCTTTGGAAACGATATTGAAGTAGCCCCCAAAAACAGCTATGTAAGTTTAAGACGCAAAAAACAATTTGCACTTTTAAATCCTGCAACCAAAACTCGATTTGAAATTGGAATCAATTTAAAAGGGGCCGACTCATCTGGAAAACTTATTTCAGAAAAACCAGGCTCCATGTGCTCGCATAAAATCAATCTTTCCTCAAAAGATGAAATTGATAACGAAGTTCTAGATTGGCTTAAAAAAGCTTACGAAGCTGCGGGTTAATTCAATTATTCTGTTCTGAATTGCTTACCATTTATTTATTTAATCAAACTGAGGTTCTTATCATGCATATCAAATCAATTTTCGTAAATCTACCAGTTAAAGATTTAAGTAAAACTCGTGCTTTTTGGTCTGCACTTGGATTTTCATTTAATGAGCAATTTTCTGACGAAAAAGCACTCTGTTTAGTTTTAAATGAAGGTTCGATGTATTCTATGCTAATCACTCACGAGTTTTTTTCGACATTTACTAATCGTCCGGTTTATGATGGGAAAAGCACACAGGTTTTAATTGCTATGGAGGGTAATAGTCGTGAAAAAGTTGATGAAATCATTCAACTAGCTTTACAAAATGGCGGAAGTCGTTACCGAGAAAAAATGGATCACGGTTGGATGTATTACGATACCTTTGCCGACCCTGATGGACACCAATGGGAAGTAATGTATATGGAGCAAAATCAGGTAGTAGGTTAAGGTCTTGTTGATATTTCAAAACAAAAATTTACTCTCCATGCTGAATCACAATTAAATACAAATAAACGCAACACTACTTAAGTCATTCTTATCTCATCATCTATAAAATCAACTGAGGCAAAGATTTTAAACCCTGCCTCAGTCTGTTTTACGCATGTTTCAGACCTGTTCGATTTCGCTTTCGATTGGCTATGTAATCCGTTACAGCCTCTTTCGTAGTAAACCACTTACCTTGATCTTTATAGGCGTTTATTTTACCACGGCGGGCTAATAAACTCACATACTCATGATTGTAAGGTATGCTTGTTTCTTCTACGATGTCCTCTATTGGTTTATAGTAGCCAAAGTTTGAGGAAATAGAACTTAGATAAATATCAAGCGAACGCTCGATAGATTGAAAGATTAGCAGACACAGTTTACTGATGTCACCTTTATCTGCTTTTTTGAGCGCATCGTAATACTTTTTGCGATCATCTTTTAATAGTACTGCAGGAGGAAAACCCTTTCGCAGCAAGAAAAGATTGAGCAACAAACGACCACTTCGACCATTGCCATCAAAAAACGGATGAACCCAGACAAATCGGTGATGCAACATAACCGCTAAAACGATATCCGGTAGGTTTTCAGGATTAGTTGCGATGTAATCCATCAACTCAGTGATAAGAATTGGAACATCAGAAGCTTCTGGAGGAACAAATGATGCACCTGTAATTCGTACGGCACCTGTTCTATACTTACCGGCATATTCCTTATCAATTTTTTGCATTACTAAGGCATGAACCGATCGAATATCGGTAGCAGTTATTGGATTGTCGTTTACCGATAGTTGTTCTACATATTCTATGGCATCGTGATGATTACTGACTTCTAAGTGTTCTTTAAAGGACTTTCCTTTAATCGTTATCCCCTCTTCCAAAACCATTCTCGTTTCAGATAAGGTTAACGTATTCCCTTCAATCGCGTTGGAATTGTAGGACCATTCGATGTTCAACTGTTCTCTGAGTTTGTGTACAACCATTGCAGGAAGTGGACGCAAATCATCTAACTGTGTTTTTTTTTGCTCTATTCGACCAATGAATTCACTGAACGCGCTCATTACATCTTTAAGCTGGTCGTGGTAAACTTCTTTCCATTTCATAATATCGGAATAATACATTTTTATAGTTATCCGATATTAATATATTACTTTATTTCCTGTATTTCAAGTTCGCTTCCTACCCTCATGATTTCGGTTTATTGAAATTAATTTGCTGTATGTGTTAGTATCCATACTAACCCATTCATGTTTGAGTACATTTCATTGAAACAAGATATCTATGCAAGCGAAATAGCCATCGGATTATGTTCATAATCCTCAAACAATGCATTCAACTAATTGAATTACATCAACTATTGATTGCTTTACCATCTCTACTCATTTAAAGAATCATTCATTATGAAAAACATCAAATCCATATTCGGCCTACTTTTGCTAACAGTATTCTTTTCTAGCTGTGGATATCATGTTGGTTACGTAAACAACAATAACGCTAACGTTACCAATGTTGAACTCAGTCAAAACAATTTCAAAGTAATAGAAAAAGTCTCCGGGAGTTCAACAGTTGAATACATTGTGGGATTTGGCGGGAAAGCTGAAAAACAACTTCTAGAAGACGCTAAAGCTGCTATGTTTGCAAAAGCCAATTTGGAAGGTAAATCACGCGCTGTTGTAAATCTCACATTTGAACAACATGTTGAAACTGTTTTTATTTTTTATGTGAAACGTACTTTAACCGTTAGTGGTCATGTGGTCGAATTCACCAACTAATTAAAATTTCTATCTTCCATTTAAGCCGATACTCAAATTTTGAACTATCGGCTTTTTTTATGGATTAGGGGTATTTACCGGTTTTTCTTACTTTA
>CAZIQX010000154.1:4985-8196 GCA_964541325.1 uncultured Chitinophagales bacterium
ACAAATCGATACGATAATATGTGAGGATTATGGAAAACAAGAAAATAACTGTACGGTCACTTATTACTGCCGATATTCAAAAAGTTTGGGATTATTACACACAGCCTGAACATATCACACAATGGAATTTTGCTGACCCAAGTTGGCATTGCCCTTCTGCTTCAAATGATCTTCGTATTGGCGGACTCTATTCTGCTCGAATGGAAGCAAAAGATGGAAGTTTTGGGTTTGATTTTGATGCTACTTATATAGAAATCTCACTTTTAAAAGAATTCACCTATGAATTTGGTGGTCGCTTTGCTACAGTTTCATTTAACGTTGAAAATGACGGCACTCTTGTAACAGTTGTATTCGACCCGGAAAACGAATTTCCTATTGAAGTTCAAGAACAAGGTTGGCAAGCTATTTTGAATAATTTTAAGACTTACGTTGAACTAAATAATTGAAGTTTCTGAACAATAGATGAACTCAATCGAATCTTAACAAAATTAGGTTGAGTCGCGTAGGGGCTGACCAACTTTTAATCTAATTATTAAGTTTGATGATATCCATTAACTCAAAAGCCCCTGTTCAATGCCGAAAAACTATTACCATTCGCTCAAATAGAAATACGGTTTGGGATGTTCTTACACAAATTTCAGCGTGGAGTGATTGGCAAACGAAAATCAAAAAAACCAAGCTACACGGAGACTTGAAACCTGAAACAATTTTTACATGGAAACCGGGTGGTGTAAGTATTACTTCAACGTTAAAAACCGTTAAGCCCTGTTCTGATTTTAGTTGGACGGGAAAAACTTTCGGAATTTTTGCAATTCTCACTTGAAACTCTCTGAATCTAACGGAATTACCTTAGTAGAGGTTGAAGAAAGCATGGATGGAATTTTAGCAATCATTTTTCGGAATACTTTTTAGAAAAAACTTGAACAGGATATGCAATTTTGGCTTGAAAGTCTTAAACAAGCTTGCAAAGCAAAATAGGCTAATCTTTACATTGTCCAACATATAAATCGTTAGATAATAAGATGATACATATCATAGAAACCTCTAAAGGCAGCATCGAATACTCGGTTGTTGGAAAAGGAAAACCGATTTTATTTCTACATGGAGGCCATTCTAATTGTAGGGATACCCTTTTCCATAAAGGCTTTGATCTCAACGAATTTCTGCTTATAACACCTACTCGTCCAGGTTATGGAAAAACAAGCATCTATAAAAGTGGAAGCCCAATAGATTCAGCAGAACTTATAGTTGAACTCATCAAACACCTACAGCTCGATAGCATAACGGTGTTCGGTATTTCTGCCGGTGGACCTACTGCATTGGCATTATCAGCTCATTTTCCAAATTACGTGAGTAAACTCATCTTGGTTTCCGCAGTTAGTAAACTATGGCCTGAGCGTACATCTACCGTTTATAAGATGGCGAAAATCATATTTCACCCGTCCCTTGAACAACTTATCTGGAAGTTGATTCGAACTTTTTCAATCCTTGCTCCTAGATTGCTTGCCAAAAACTTTTTTAAGGAATTTTCTACAAAAAAGGTATCCCAACTTGATTATCACGATGTAAAACAACTTGTTGGGATGTTTCAGGATTACGAATCAAATCAGGGCTTTATGTTAGATGTGAAGCAATGCATACGTCCAGAAATTATTCAAATGATAACTTGCCCTACCCTGATTATTCACAGTAAAAATGATCATTCTGTGCCTATGTATCACGCTAAGTGGGTGCATCAACTTATAACAAATTCAAAATTAATTGAACTCGATAATGAATGGGGACATTTAATTTGGTTGGGGTCCGATTGGGAAAACAACATCACCCCTATCCGGAAATTCGTTTCTAAAACATGATTTTCTAGACATGTTATACGTTAACACAAATTGATTCATTTTTTTTCTGAAAGCGCTTGCAGAAAACAATTCAATTGCTTGATATATGATGTTATCGCTAATATTTACAAGCTAACAAAAAAAACCTCTGAGCAAAATGCAATTTTATTTTTTAGAAAAACGCTTTTATGCGACGTAATGATTACTATCGAAATTCCGGTTAAAAACCTAAGAAAAACTAGTTGTGTTGTGTTTTTTGATTGAAAATGAGGTGCTTTACTCGATGTATAAACATCAAACACCACAGGACTTGCGAACAACTAGACGGGTAATTAGCTCTACATTTTCTACCGGTTCGTCGTCATGTTCAATAGTACGTATTAATTTTTGCGCGGCTTTTTTTCCCACTTCATAGGCAGGTTGATGAACAGTTGTTAGTGGCGGAGTTACCAAATCAGCTCGGATATCATTTGTAAATCCAACGATTGCTATGTCCTCGGGAATGCGCAAATCGGCTTTTTTAATGGCATCCATAGCTCCAATAGCAACCGGGTCGTTAACCGCTACAACAGCACGAGGTCTTTTTTCAACTGGCAATTCGAGTAGTTTTTGCATGGCGTGAGCGCCACCTTTTTCATTGAAGCCATTTTCAATGATAAGCTCTTCAATAACAGGAATTTGATGTTTTTGTAAAGCTTCTACAAATCCGTCAAATCGCTCTTTGCCTATCGAAACTTGTTTGGGTCCGCTTAAATAGGCTATTCGTTTGTACCCTTTTTGAATCAAATGTTCGGTAATCTGTCGCGATGCACTTTTATCGTTTACCCCTATGCAACTAATTCCCATATCGGGAATGCAGCGGTCGAAGAAAACGATAGGCAACCCCGACTCATTTAAGCGTTGAAAAAATGAATAATCATTGGAAGACAAACTAGTTGATACCAAAATGCCATCTACTCGTTTTGCGCGCAATGCTTCGATTACTTTCTTCTCTTTTTCAAAATCATCGGATGTATTGGTAAGAAAAATCTGATAATTCTTGCTGTTGGTTACCTCTTCAATCCCACGAACCACTTCTGGGAAAAACGAATGTGATATCTCAGGAATAACCACACCAATGGTAAACGTTCGGCTCGATACCAAGCTTTTGGCTACTAAATTGGGTGTATAACCCATTTTTTGCGCCACTTCCAATATGCGTTTTTTAGTTTTAGCATCTACGTTTGGACGATTATTGATGGCTCGCGAAACGGTCATCGTAGAAATTCCCAATGCTGCCGCCACTTCTTTTAGCGTTACACTTCCGGAATTGTTTTTCGCGTTTTTTGGGTCTTTAGCCATAATCCGTCCTGCTATTACTGTTTTTATGATTGATT
>CAZIQX010000155.1:0-5503 GCA_964541325.1 uncultured Chitinophagales bacterium
TCGGACGCCCGTTTTCGCGCAAACGGCTTTATGGATGCCATAGACGCCCACGACGGCATGGAATTGGTCTGGTCTTTTGATGGGGATTTTATGTTTGAATCCGGGAAAAATGCTTTGGAAAGTTACATGAGTGCAAAAAATAAACCTGAGGCCATATTTTCTTCAAACGATGTGATGGCTTTTGGTTTTATTACTGCAGCTAATAGAAACGGGGTTGAAATTCCCAAACAAGTGGCTATTGTGGGCTTAGATGATCTTCCAACTTGCGAACTCTTTCATCCGCGCTTAAGTTCTATTCATACGGATTATCGTCGCCTAGGAGAGGTTGTTGTTAACCGAATTCAAGACAGATTATCTAAAAAAAATATAAACGGTGGAACACTTACAAACCTAGTTCCCATTTCACTCGTTGTTCGCGATAGTTCATAAATCGAAAGGCGATTGTCTTTATCGATTTAGCCAATTCGATATCCCATTTCTCTGTTTGAATTCTTTCCATGTTTCATAAAATAAAAAAGGCGAGTTATCCGCTCACCTTTTTTTCTAGTTGGGGTATATGTAACTAGTCTGATTTAGAGATATGAGGTTTACATGAAGTTCACTTACTTTTCCCGCTTTTCCCAAACACGAACGTAATCAATGACCATGCTTTGTGGGAAAATGGAATCATCAATTCCGTTTCTACCGCCCCAATTTCCACCAACAGCGATATTTAATATTAAATGATGCCGCTGGTCGAAAGGCCATTCCTGCGAGCCATTGCCCGTATTGTTGAACGTGAAATAGAGCGAGTCGTCCACAAAAAAATCGATTTTGTCTTCTTCCCAATCAATTTTATACACGTGAAAGTCTTCTATGGCTGTTGGAACAGTAATGCTTCCCCCTCTTTGAGTGCCAATCATGTGATTAAAAGCACCGGTATGAACGGTTCCGTGCACAACATTTGGATCATAACCCACATGTTCCATGATATCGATTTCGCCACTTTTGGGCCATCCACCATACACATTGTCAGTAGGTAACATCCAGATGGCAGGCCAAGTACCCCGACCGGTTGGCAGTTTTGCCCTAACTTCTATCACACCATACAACCAATCTCCTTTTCCACGGGTTGTCAAACGTGCCGATTTATAGTGTTTATCGGTTGGAACATCCGTTAAATGGGCCGTAATGGTGAGTAAATCATCTTTTACTTGACTTACTTCCAAATCGTTAGCAACATAGTTTTGCTTTTCATTATTGCCCCAGCCGTGGTCGCCGGTTAAAAAATTCCATCGTTCTGCATCAGGAAGACCATTGTAATCAAATTCATCACTCCAAACTAATGTGTAACCATCTTTGCTTGGTCCAACAACTTTTGATGTCTGTTCGGAACACGCAATTATTAAGCATAGCAAACAAAGAGAAAAAAGAAGTGAGTGTTTAATCATGTTCAAATCCTGGTAAGTTGGAGAAAATTGCTCAATGAGAACAAAAATGAAGCAATTTTTTTTCAGATATCAATTCATCATCCGGCGTAATTTCGCAAACTTTTTTCTAATATCAAATGAGAAGCCTTCAAAAAAAATTCGATTTAACGAATTTTGATTTTTTTGAAAGCTTCTTCTGTAAACGCTTTTTCAAGAAGAATAGACTCTATTTTTTGTAAAAAGTTGGTTATCTGGAAGGCAATGCACCACCTGTAAATCAGCCCATCTTTACGCAAATAATTTGCATTTTTTGACTCATTTTTTTTCATAATCTCGAGCTTTTTCATTAAACTCTCACACAATCACCATTAATTTTGCACACGTAAGCGATTAGTATGAACAGTAAATTAAGCTTAAAAGGGCTTCTCATGTGTATGGCACTTGGTGCACCTACCACAATTATTGCGCAAGATTCTATCCCTGCCTATAAAAATTCCTCACTTCCTGTTGAAGAACGTGTCTCTGATTTATTATCTCGTTTGACCCTAGAAGAAAAAATTGGTCAGATGACTCAGATTAACATCACCTTGATTAATAATTCTGACAATCAAAAAGATGTGAGTTTAAATGAAGACAAACTCACCTCTATAATGCGTAAATGGCATGTTGGCTCATTTTTAAACGGCGAAGCTGTTCCTGCTACCCAGTGGTTTACATACATGGATAGGGTTACCCGTATTGCTATGAACGAATCGCGTCTTCAAATTCCAATCATTTATGGTATTGATCACATTCATGGCGCTTCGTACATGGGCAATGCTGTGCTTTTCCCGCAATCGATTTCTCTGGCAAGTTCATTTAATCCCGACTTAGCCTATCAAGGTGGGAGAATTACCGTGATAGAAAGCGCAGATGTTGGTCATCATTGGATTTTTGCTCCCGTTTTAGACTTAGCACGAAATCCTTTATGGCCACGTTTTTGGGAAACGTATGGCGAAGACCCCTATCTCGCTTCTCGCATGGGCGAAGCCTTTGTTCGTGGTATTCAAACTCCTCATGCCGAAATTACACCTTACCATGTTGCCGCCTGTGCTAAACATTTTATAGGATATTCTGATCCCTATTCAGGCTGGGACCGTTCCCCTGCTGAACTTTCCATGCAAACTTTGCAGGAAATGCATCGTCCTTCTTTTCAAGCAGCAATTGACGCCGGAATCAAAACCTTTATGATTAATTCAGGTGAAATTAACGGAGTTCCTGTTCATGCTTCACGAGAATTACTCACGGATTTATTGCGTGAGCAAATGGGATTTAAAGGTGTTATTGTAACAGATTGGGGTGATATCGAAAAACTCATCAACTACCATCATGTTGCACACGACTGGAAAGAAGCCACCAAAATGGCGATCGATGCCGGTATCGACATGAGTATGACCCCCTTGAACTTTAAGTTCAACGAAGCTTTGTTGGCGTTGGTAAAAGAAGGTCAGATTTCTGAATCACGAATCGATACTTCTGTTGCCCGAATATTACGTCTCAAATTTGAATTGGGTCTTTTTGAAAATCCGTACCCACGTAACGACCGTTTAGAACGTGTTGGAGCAGAAGAACATCGTGCTGTTGCCTTCAATGCAGCGAAAGAATCCTTAGTACTTCTAAAAAATGATGCGCAATCACTTCCGTTAAAACCGGAGTCCATCAAACACCTTGTTTTAGCCGGGCCAAGTGTTCGCTCCAAAGCCAACTTGAATGGTGGATGGACCCTAAAATGGCAAGGTGGAACCAAAAATGAAGACTTTCCAGATTGGGTAAAAACAGTTGAAGACGCTGTAAAACTGGAATATCCCAATGCCAAAATTGAAGTGTTTGAATCGTTAGGAAAAACCAGCAGCAAAAAACGCAAAGCTTTCGAAAAAGCTGCCAAAAAAGCCGATGCTGTTATTTATGTTGGTGGTGAAAAACCCTACACCGAATTTGTAGGCAACATTACAGATTTGAAATTACCTCAAGAACAATTGGATGAAATCCTGTTATCAACTCAACTGAATAAAAAAACCATCTTAGTGTTAGTTGAGGGACGCCCACGATTAATTACAGAAATTGCGGATGATGTTGAAGCTATTCTTTTTGCAGGCTTACCCGGATTTATGGGCGCTGATGCAATTGCACAAACCCTCTCAGGTAAAAATAATCCAAATGGAAAATTGCCATTCAGTTATCCGTTTTATCCTAATCATCATGTGCAATACAACCACAAACCTGGTGCAATTTATTTTTTCAAGCCGGATGAAGCCAATTTTATTCAGCAAAATGAAAAATCAACGGTGTTATTTCCTTTTGGTCACGGTTTAAGCTACACCGAATTTGAATACAGCAACCTCACGTTATCTGCGAAATCGCTCAAGAGAGATGGTTCTATTACCGCCACAGTTACCATTCGCAACAATGGGAAAGTGGCCGGAAAAGAGTCCGTTCTTTGGTTTTTAACAGATAAAGTGGGACAAATAACCCGACCTGTTTTAGCCCTCAAACAGTTTGAGAAAATTGAATTACAGCCGGGCGAGGAAAAGACCGTAAGCTTTATTATTCTTCCTCAACGAGATTTAAGTTACCCTGACGAAAAAGGAAATACGATTCTCGAAAATGGGGAATTTATTGTGCGTGTAGGCAAACTTAAATCATCATTTAACTTAAACTAAAAAGGCTATTTCGTATGGCATCAACACCAATTTCCGGAACAAAAAGCGCTCAAGGAGGATCCGGGACATCTCAAAATTTTGCCTTTACGGCTTTAACAGCGCTCTTTTTTATGTGGGGCTTTTTAACAAGTCTGAATGATATTTTGATTCCACACTTAAAAGCTGTTTTCGACCTAACGTATTTACAAGCTTCTCTTATTCAGTTCACATTTTTCTCGGCGTATTTTATTATGTCGATTCCGTCGGGAAAAATCATTGAAAAAATCGGCTATAAAAATGGTGTTGTTGTTGGTTTAGCAACTGCCGGAGTTGGAGCATTATTGTTCTATCCGGCAGCTTCTTTACCATCGTACGGTGTATTTCTGTCGGCTTTGTTTATTCTCGCAACCGGAATTACCATTTTGCAAGTTGCTGCGAATCCTTACGTATCCATTTTAGGAAAACCGGAAACGGCTTCTTCGCGCTTGAATCTCTCCCAAGCGTTTAACTCATTGGGAACAACAATTGCCCCTTATTTTGGAGGATTACTTATCCTTTCCGCTTCTGCATTATCAATTGAACAAATTGCCAGTCTAGGTGGAGCTGAATTGCAAGCTTATAAATTACAAGAAGCGGCTTCGGTTCAAGGACCTTATCTTGGATTAGGCATTACATTATTTGTGATGGCTATTGTTTTTGCCTTTTTAAAACTTCCCAACATTAATGAATCAGAGGAGCAAGGCGAGCCACATACTTTCGCGGATGTTCTGAAAGTTTCACATCTTAAATTTGCGGTAATCGGGATTTTTGTTTACGTAGGAGCAGAAGTTTCCATCGGAAGTTATCTTGTTAATTTTATTGCTCTTCCTGAAATTGCAGGCCTCTCTGAGCAACAAGCTTCTGTTTTCGTGTCGTTATATTGGGGAGGAGCTATGATTGGCCGATTCCTAGGTTCTATATCCATGTCAGCCATTCAGGATAATTCAAAAAAGTTACTCTATTCATTGGCAATATTTGCTTTTGCTTTCCTTTTGGGATGGTTTTTCACCAAAGATGTGAGTCGCGCCTTGATTTTTGTCGGTTTTGTTTTAGCCAATTACGCTGCCTTTATGTTAGCGAAGGGAATGCCGGGCAAAACATTAGGTACTTTAGCCTTGGGTGCTTCAACATTGGTTGTGATTACCACCTTTATGAGTGGAATGACTGCGGTTTGGACCATAATTTCAGTTGGACTGTTCAACTCTATTATGTTCCCCACCATTTTTACTCTTGGAATTAAAGATTTAGGCAAATACACCAGTAAGGGCTCAAGCTTGCTGATTATGGCCATTGTAGGCGGGGCTATTTTACCTGTTGTGATGGGCGCTATGGCTGATACTATCGGTATTCAATTGGCTTTCTTCTTGCCTGCTTTGT
>CAZIQX010000155.1:5513-8155 GCA_964541325.1 uncultured Chitinophagales bacterium
TGCTTTGTGTTATTTATACATCGCTTTCTTTGGGTTTAAAGGCTCTGAAGTTAAATCACATTTATAAAAGTAAGTTTTTAAATCAAACAGAACAGTTGAAGTGTTACACTTCTACCAAACAATGAACTGAGGGAATCTCCATGTTCTTTATGTCAATTTTTGAATGGTTGAGACCCTCTTGTTCACTGTTCATTCCAATCATTTGCATTGCGACAAAACATTAAAGTGATAACTGATTTATTGCAATTATTGCCTATTGAAGTTCAGTTACATTTCCATTACAAACGGGAAAAATCATGAAAAACCTAAACAAAATTCTCGGACTCGGTCTCATTGCGTGGGTATTTTTTGCCTGTGAACAACCTATACCCGAACATCTACATTATCAATCGGAAGGTCTGATTGTAATCGAAACGGAAGCGCTAGATACTATTCCCGGATGGTCAATTCGCGATTATTACACGGGTAAAGGTCAACAAACCGATACTGCAAACGCCGAAATGCAGATTCCCATCAAAGTGGATACTCCCGGCGAATGGTCTGTTTGGGTACTCGCCCGACCCAACCTGAGTAAACTCTTGGACGGAGATTTTTCCCTAAACGTAAACACTTCTTCAGTTGACCTCAGTGCCGATTCCAATTTAGCGCTTGAGTGGATTTCAACCCGAAAATCGGATGCTGAGCGTGCCACAGTACTAATTGACAAAACCGGCATACACACACTTTCCTTAAAAGCTGATTTCAAATCGTTTTATGTGGATAAAATTGTATTAGCCTCAACACGTGATTTTTCGCCTGTTGGGTACGGCCCTTTAGCTACCACATCTCCGGAAATTCTTCCGCTTTCCGATAAAAACAAAGAGGAAATTGTTCTACCTCCATACTGGGCTTTTGGCGTGTTATATGGCGGTTACACCAACCAACAAGAAACTATCAACCGAGTAAAACGCCTATTAATAGAAGATTATCCGATTGATGCCTATTGGATTGATTCCTGGTTTTGGGATTATGAGCGTAAAGGCGATGGCCCCGGTGGTTATATGAGTTTTAAACAAGACCCAAAAGCATTCCCTAATCCTGCAGAGATGTGGAAACTCATGGGCGACAACGGAATACGCTCCGGAATCTGGATTTGGAATGGTATTCTTCAAAAAGAAAATGAAGAAATCTATGCTGATTTTGAGCAACGTGGATTTTTTAGTGGTACTTACACGGAACGTGGTGGATGGCATAATGAAGGCAATAATTCGCTCATGGGAAACATCGATTTTGAGAACCCTGAAGCGGTGGCCTACTACAAATCAAAACTCAAACCGTATTTCGACTTAGGCGTTGATTTTTTTAAGATTGATCGCAGTTCTGCCATTCCATTCACGAAAGCAGCGTTTGAAATGGCTCAGGAGTACGGCGCTCAAACAAAAGGTCGCGGTTTTGTTTTGGCTCATGTTCATTCTACATATAATCCTGAATTCAAAAAATATCCCACTAAATGGACAGGCGATGCCAAGATTGATTGGGATCAGCCCGCTTATCCGAACATGTTTCAATATGCGATGGGTGCGTACAAACAGAACGTGGATATGGTTTCCAATCCGCACAAAACCACTTATGAAGTTCCATTTATGGCTCATGATGCCGGTGGTTATAGCTTTTTCGGTCCAACCAAGGTAGATGAAGAACTGTACATTCGCTGGACTCAATTTGCCTCATTTTCTCCGGTGATGACTTTGTTTTCAGCGCCTGCCAATCCAAGAGCAAATGTGCCGTTTAACTTCTCCAAAACCGCTCAGACAAGTTTTAAAAAACACGCCCAATTGCGTCACCGTTTGTTTCCCTACATCTACACCTATGCGCATTTGACCCGATTACACGAAAAACGCTTAATCGTTGGGAATCCGAAATTCAAGAATGAGTATGCTTTTGGTGATGCTTTTTATGTTGCTCCAATCGTTGAAAAAGGCTCCTCCTCGAGAATAGTAAACTTACCAACAGGAGTTTGGATCAACTTTTGGACAGAAGAGCAACTATCTGGCGGAAAAGCGATTACGGTAAAAACTCCTTTGTCCGAAATGCCTTTGTTTGTGAAATCAGGTGCGATAATTCCTATGAAAACCTACACGCAAACATTGGACAAAAACTTTAGCCGCGATTTGGAAATTCATTATTACAACTCCGACGAACCGACCGATTTTACCTTGATTGAAGATGATGGTCTTTCCAATGCTTATCAAGAAGGTGCATTGGCAAAAACCTTGTTAGAATCCGCTTGGGTTGATGGCGTTAAAACCTTTATTGTGCATCCGGTGAGCGGCGCATTTGATGGCATGCCTCAATCTCGAAACATCACATTGGTCATTCATCAAATTGATGGTGCTACAAGTGTGCAAGTCAACTCCCAAGAAATCAAAACCTATCGTTATGACGCTAAAAACAAGATATTGACCATTGATGTAGGTGATTGCTCATATGCTGAAAACACTCGAGTGCGTGTATTGTAATTTTTATGAAGTATTTCCGGTGTACGTGTAAACTTACACCGGAATTACAAATAGGGATAGAAGCGGTAGCCCACAGAAAGCTTTTGAAGTGTTGATGGTAGATTGCTGATTTATGATTTTGTGCAGGTTATACCGAACGAACTG
>CAZIQX010000156.1:0-8114 GCA_964541325.1 uncultured Chitinophagales bacterium
CACAGGCGTACATTCCTGGAACATAAATAGTATTTACTTCCGACTCACAGTCATTGCCGTGGGAATAGTCACAGGCGTACATTCCTGGAACATAAATAGTATTTACTTCCGACTCACAGTCATTTAGTTGACTGTGAGTCGTTTATGTAAGGGTTATACCTCCTCTGCTTCATTTCACGCTCTCATACAGCACTCACAGTGCCGAAAGCCTTCGCGGGCTGTGAGTCCTAATACACAGGTAGGTGTTCATTTCTCTGCTCATCACACTTAAAAAAACTGTATTTTTGGCGGCATGAAACGTGTTGCCTTTTATACCCTGGGTTGTAAACTCAACTTTTCAGAAACATCAACTTTAAAGCGCTCATTCGCCGAAAACGATTTCGAAATCACATCTTTTGATGACGAAGCTGATGTGTATGTCATCAATACGTGTTCGGTTACGCAAGATGCCAATCGTGATTGTCGCAAAGTAGTACGTCGCGCCCAAAAGTCTAATCCGAATGCTTTTATTGCCGTTGTAGGATGTTACGCACAGTTAGAACCGGAAGAAATTGCTCAAATTGATGGTGTTGACCTCGTTTTAGGCGCCAAAGAAAAATTTCAGATTTTTGATTTAGTCCCAAGTTTTGAAAAAGTATCGCAAACGATCATTCATCGAAGTGATGTAAACGAAGCCGTTGACTTCCATCATGCCTTTTCATCCAACGACCGCACCCGTGCTTTTCTAAAAGTTCAGGATGGCTGTGATTATAAATGTTCCTTTTGTACCATTCCACTTGCTCGTGGAAAATCGAGGAGTCCTTTATTAGCTGATGTTCTTGAAAATGCAACACGTGTAGTTGAACAAGGCTACCAAGAAGTTGTAGTAACCGGAGTGAATGCCGGAGATTTTGGAAAATCAAACGGCGAATCGTTTTTTGATTTGATGTCAGCCTTGAATGAACTCGAAGGTTTACATCGAATTCGAGTTTCATCGATTGAACCGAATTTATTGAACGAAGACATCATTCGACTAGCGGCTTCATCAACCAAAATACAACCACATTTTCATATGCCTCTGCAAAGTGGTAGTGATGAAATGCTTCGGTTAATGCGTCGCCGTTATCGAACAGACTTGTATCGCGAACGGGTTGAACTTATCAAATCGTTAATGCCACATGCCTGTATTGGTGTTGATGTAATTACGGGCCACCCCGGTGAAACTGACACGCTTTTTCAAGAAACAGTTGATTTTATTCAATCTTTACCGGTTAGTTATTTGCACGTATTTACCTATTCCGAGCGTCCTAATACTCACGCTTTAAGTCTAGAACCGGTAATTGATATCCCCGAACGCAAAAAAAGAACGCATGTTTTGCGCCGTCTTTCCGCCAAAAAACGCTTTGAATTTGATTCACAATACCTTGATTCTATTCGTCCAACTTTATTTGAAGAAGAAGAAAAAGATGGCTTGATGTTCGGTTGGACAGACAACTACATTCGTGTTGCACATCCTTATCTCGATCATTTAGTGAATACCATTGTGCCCGTACGCTTGCAAA
Source organism: uncultured Chitinophagales bacterium (assembly GCA_964541325.1). Taxonomy (GTDB): domain Bacteria; phylum Bacteroidota; class Rhodothermia; order Balneolales; family M1805; genus M1805. The sequence goes on from CAZIQX010000156.1 coordinate 1,542, forward strand.
ACTATCGCGAGGATGCGTATCATGGACATATTGGAATCGAGCAAATGATATCAGCGTAATGGACGAAAAACAATGGTTAGATTTACTGAATAAAGCAGAGCAATTTTACCTCTCACAGGCTGAAATTGCTTTATGTTTACCTCAAGATGCAGCAATGGCAACTCCATATGATACCAAGTATGTAGAGGAGTTACTTCAGGAAAAGCCGGTTGAATTAGCTGTTTCAGATACAAACGTGGACGTGGTTGAACAAGATGCAAATAACATAGATAATGCGAGTTCTCATCCAAATAAAGAAGTCACAACCTTTGAACAAATAGATTCACAAACAGAATCAGATGAATTAATACATGCATCCCTTTCTGATTCTGATGACAATCTAACTACACTTTTACCCGAAGAGCACGCTGAACAAGATGATGAAACTCCGTTCACCGATGAAGCTGAGTTTTCTGATGCTGAATCCCCGACTGAATTACGTTCTCTCGACGAGGAGGAATCTGATGAACCCAAACATGAAGACGAGTTTTCCGAAGGTGAGTCTAATTTAGCTAACCATACTTTCGATAAACAGGAATCCGATGAACTCGAGCTCGACGCGGATTCTTCAACGCATGATCATTTGTTTAATGATGAATTTATAGCCGAGACAGTTCGTGAACATCTTTTGGATGAGCCTGTAAACGCTTTATCAAATTCAGAAGTTAAGCCCGATAATACCATTGAAGAGTCAGAATCTGATACTATCTCAGCAATAAATACCGATGTTGAAGAGCCTCAAACCGAATCAAACCAAGATGACGATTCCGAAGATGTCCTAGTTGAGTCAACTTCCCCTGTTATTTCAGCATTTGAAACAAGCCATGAACCCCTTGCCGAAATTCCGGTTGCCATTCCTACACATACACCGGTTTTTGATGAAACAGAACACGACCTAAACTCTAATCGAGAAGATGAAACGCCTTCTCTTTTTGATGAAATAAGTCCTTTAGAATCATCAACATCAGACGATGAAGACGAAGAAAAACCCTATCGTGATCCCTTTACACTTGATTTATTCGGTAGTTTGCCCGCAAAAAAACCTGCAGAAAAACCTAAACCTACCGAAACTAAACCCAGTTTTAATTTAAAACAAAAGCCAAAATCAAAACCGGTAGAATCGGAATTGTTTGAGTCTTTACTTGGGGAACAACCTTCCAATACGGTTGCCAATGAGCCCCAAAAGGATAATCCACGGAACGAATTATCCACAGAATCATCACTACATACAGACCAACTGTTCGTACAGTCAGCTGATTCAAAAGATATAGTTCTAAACGAAAACCGCACCCAAACAAGTAACTCTGATAACGAACAAATTCCTAACGATTCGCAAGCTGAACAATTAGTTTCTAAACATGTAGAAACGGAGGTAAGTAAACTCGAACAAGTTGAGAATCAACAGGAATCATCAGACCAAGAAAAATTCGACTATTCGAGTGAAATCGAAGCTGCAAGTAGTTCTTTAACTGAATCAGAAGAGACTCCAAAAGAACAACATACAACCATTGATGAGCATTCAACAACAGCTCAACAATTGGGAGATGCTCAGACTAAACTCACTGATCATCAAGAAGATAGTTCTACGCTAGTTCATCTCGATAAAGCGCCTCCGTCGGTACAAGAAATGGAAAAAACCGACATCACACATCAAGAAAATCATCTGTCAACTACACAGCATAAAGATTCTACTGAATTAAGCCAACAAGGTATTGATAACGGTTTACACCCCACATCAACTTCATCTTCTTTCACTGAAATTATAGATGAAAATGGCGATATCCTTAAAGTAAATCCGAATCAATCACCCATTTATATACCTAAATTCACCTTAAGTCCTATGGCCTTACATAACGAACTTGCCGCCTGTTCAACTCTCGAAGAACTCCGTGCCCTATGTGAAAAACATCGCGATTTACTCAAAACAGACTTAGAACATACCAATCTCGTTTTTGGCGTTGGAAATCCACAAGCAAAATTGATGATTGTCGGTGAAGCGCCCGGTGAAAATGAGGATATTCAAGGTGAACCTTTTGTAGGTAGAGCCGGACAGTTATTGGATAAAATCATGGCCGCCATCAATTTTCAGCGTTCCGATATCTATATAGCGAATATTTTAAAACATCGTCCGCCTAAAAATCGCGATCCCTTACCCGACGAACGAGATCGGTCTCTACCCTTTTTATTGCGACAAATTGAACTCATTCAACCAAAAATTGTGCTTTGTATGGGTAGAATCTCTGCAAAAACCCTTTTAGGCCTACCTGATACCACCACGTTAGCACAACTCAGAGGTAAATTTCATCCCTTCTTAGGCAAAATTGAACTAACGGCAACGTATCATCCGGCTGCTTTGCTAAGAAACCCTAATTGGAAACGCCCCACGTGGGAAGATGTTCAGATGGTTCGTAAACGCTATGATGAACTTGTAAACTAATGTGGATAAGTTCGTTTAAAGCTTGTTCATAAATCTCCACAAAATTGAAGTAGATTTGCCGGTATGGCTAAAAGACAATCCAATCAAAAAAAGAATACCACTGTTCAGGAACAGGACATTTTAGAAGCGCAGGGACGCATTCCGCCACAAGCTGTTGAAGTTGAAGAAGCGATTTTGGGGAGTATGTTGATTGAACCCGAAGCTGCAACGATTGCTCTCAACCTGTTAAAGACCGACGATTTCTATAAACCGGGGCATCGTTTTATTTTTGATGCCATGAAATCCTTGCATGAATCCGGAAATGCCTTGGATTTGCTCACGATTGAAACAGAATTAAAAGATCAGGGACATTTAGAATCTGCCGGAGGTGAGGCCTATCTCATTGATTTAACACGCTCGGTTACTTCAGCGGCCAATATCGAGTATCATTGTCAGATTGTGATTGAAAAAGCAATAAAACGCAATTTGATTCTTACCTGTACCGATATCATTAAAGAATCGTATGATGGCACAACCGACCCGTATGAATTGGTTGACCACGCAGAACAACGCATTTTCAATCTCGCTAATTCAAAAACACGTCAAGCCGGACTACCCATATCGCAGTTTATCAAACCAACTCTCGACCATTTGGTAGAGATTCGTGGAAAACATGGCGGATTGACCGGTGTACCAACAGGATTAAGCACATTGGATGATATGACATCCGGATGGCAAAAATCGGATATGATCATCATTGCAGCGCGTCCTTCAATGGGAAAAACGGCTTTTGTATTAACCTGTGCCCGAAATGCAGCTCTTTATCCAAATCCGCAATACCGAACTAATGTGGCACTGTTTAGTTTGGAGATGTCGGCGCAACAATTAGTTCAACGCTTATTAACCATGGAAGCTCGCATTGATGCACAAGCTGCTCGACAGGGGAAATTAAATGATAATGATTTCACGTCGTTGATTGCCGCAGCCGGAGTGCTCAACAAAGCCGGTATTTTTATTGATGATACGCCCGGTATCAGTTTAATGGAATTACGCTCTAAATGCCGCCGTTTAAAAGATGAGCATAATATTGGCATGGTGATTATCGACTATTTGCAGTTGATGACCGGTGGTGGTTTTGAGGGTAATCGTGAACAAGAAATTGCCTATATCTCTCGTGGTTTAAAAGGTATGGCCAAGGAATTAAATGTACCTGTAATTGCCTTATCGCAGTTAAGCCGAGCCGTAGAACAACGTGGAACCAATAAACGACCACAGCTCAGCGACTTACGCGAATCAGGGTCAATTGAGCAAGATGCTGACGTGGTGTGTTTCTTATATCGCCCCGAGTACTATGGTATTACAACCGATGAAGAAGGCTCTACACAAGGTATGGCTGAGGTAATTGTTGGGAAACAACGTAATGGTCCGGTAGGAACAGCAAAAGTAGCGTTTATTAAGCAATATGCTCGTTTTGAAAGCCGATCACGAATCAGTTATGGGGATGATGGCGGCGAACCTTTACCCGATTATGATGCGAACTTCACTCCAGATATTGGTCAACCCGGAAAGTTGAAATCGATCAAACAGTTCCGCGACGAAGACGACGAAGCGAAATTTTAATTAGAAAAGGTGTTAGGTTTTAGGTGTTAGGTGTTAGGTGTTAGGTGTTAGGTGTTAGGTGTTAGGAAAAGTTATAAAGGTTTAAAGGTGTCAAGGTTTAAAGTTTGACCCCTTATACCTCGGATATTTTTGTCTAATGTTTTATAAGTACCGAACCTTATACCGCGGACATTTTGGTCTAAAGTTTTATAAGTACCGAATCCCGAAGGCTTTCGGGATCAGCCTCAACCGTGGTAATTTTATATACCTTGTACCGCCGACATTCACGTCCGTGGTGTTTCCGTGGATTTCATTAAAAACGCCTAACACGTGTAATTGTACTTCTTTTGTATATTCGCCAATCGTTTCAATTCGTAACGATTAAATAAAGATTTAACTTAGAAGAGGTTTTATGAGTCTCATTCAGGAATTCAAAAAGTTTGCCATGCGTGGCAATGTAATCGATTTAGCAGTCGGGGTGATTATTGGTGGTGCTTTTGGGAAAATCACTACATCATTGGTTAACGATATCATCATGCCACCAATTGGTATGGCCATAAGTGGTGTGAACTTTAAAGATTTGAAATTTGTAATTAAAGAAGCAACAGAGGCCGCTCCTGCCGTTGCCATTAACTATGGTAATTTCTTACAAACCACCTTTGATTTTATTATTATAGCTATCGCAATTTTTGCTATGCTAAAGGGAATCAATGCTTTACAGACTAAAGAAGAGCCTGCCGCTCCAGCAACGCCACCACCGCCTCCCGCTGATGTGGTTCTTCTAACCGAGATTCGCGATTTATTGAAGAAATAGAAAGAGTCTTGTTTCTATAAGGTCTTAAACGAGTTTTTACCTTCAATTTTCACTCTATCCCTCAAGGACAGCTTTTGCAGTCCTTTGTAATTTTTGTATATCGCACTTCATGTCATTGCGGGCTTTTCCCGCAATCTCGTATGCTTTTGGGAGGTGGTTCTCAAATGGTGGTTTGCGCCTTAATAACGGGTTGAACATCCCACACAATAAGATGTTTGCGGGATAAGGGACTACTAGTCAGATTCAACGCTCACATAAACGACTCACAGTCAACAAAATGGCTGTGAGTCGGAGTTTCGCAATTTCGCAACTAAACGGTTTGGACATCCCACGAACGAAGTCTTCCGCGGGATAAATTCTTTTTATGCCTCAGCCCTCAAATTCTGGCAAATACACCGTTTCCGGATACTTAATTCCCATACCTGTATTTATACAAACCACTGTTTCATCAGGTCTTATCCAACCGGATGCCAATAATCGTTTCGTTGCGGTGTAAACAGCTGCACCTTCCGGACAAACAAACAAGCCTTCCTGTTGAGCAATTTCTATCTGATCTTTTTCAATACTTTCATCATCTATAGAAATAGCGCATCCGCCTGTATCATAAACGGCTTCTAATACAAGAAAATCACCAAGGGCTTTAGGCACATTAATTCCAAATGCAGACGTTTTTGAATTCGGCCAAAATTCCGAATCTTTTTTCCCTTCCTGAAACGCTTTTACTATTGGAGCACAACCATCAGCCTGAACCGAAACCATACGAGGCATTTTAGTAGAATCAATCCAGCCAATCGCCTGTAACTCTTTGAGTGCTTTATAGATACCAATTAAACCTACTCCCCCGCCTGTTGGGTATAAAATCACATCCGGAACCTTCCAACCAAGTTGTTCGGCGATTTCGAGCCCCATCGTTTTTTTACCTTCAATGCGATACGGTTCTTTTAAAGTAGAAACATTAAACCAGCCATTTTTTGGAGCTTCTTCGGCAATCATTTTACCAGCATCACTGATTAATCCCGGAATAATGCGTAAGTCAGCCCCGGAAATAAACACCTCCTGACGCGTAATTTTGGGAGCATCTTTTGGCATGATGATATGCGATTGCATTCCTGCCCTTGCCGCGTACAAACTCCAGGCTGCACCCGCATTGCCATTGGTTGGCATAGCCAACTCTTTAACTCCCAACTCTTTAGCTTTAGAAATACCAACCGCTGCTCCCCGTGCTTTAAACGAACCGGTCGGTAATTGACCCTCATCTTTCATCCAAAGCTTCTCAACCCCAATTTTTGCAGCTAAACGATTAAATGAAATAAGTGGTGTCATCCCCTCACCAAAGCTCACTTTATGTTCAGGATTTCGCAAAGGCAATAATTCATGATAACGCCACAAATCCGCATCACGCTCTTTTATTTGCTCTTTTTTGAAGTGATGTTTTACTACATCCAAGTTATAGGCAACTAACAAGGGCGAACCACAGGATCAGGTATTCGTCAATTCGGTATCAGGATACTCGGCTGAACATTTTGGGCAATAAAGATGAGAAACGTAACTGTACATAGGAGCTTGAAGCTAGAAGATGGAAGATGGAAGATGGAAGATGGAAGATGGAAGATGGAAGATTGAAGATGGAAGATGGAATGTCAGATGGAAGATGTCGGATGTCGGATGTCGGATGTCGGATGTCGGATGTCGGATGTCGGATGTC
>CAZIQX010000157.1:0-1982 GCA_964541325.1 uncultured Chitinophagales bacterium
TTCCCGATCATGTTTGGGTGAGCGAATGGTAAATGGATTCATACTTTTTTAGCAGTGAGCTACGCTTAGTTCTGACTTTCGTTGCGTCAGTTTTTGAATAAAATCGTTACAGGGGCACCCTTTTCAACGCCGAGCATTTGTTGGGCATTGCCTTTGTTAATTGCAACCTCAATCATGCCTGTTGAACCCGCAACGGCAACGGCTTCACCATCAGGTACAGAATTGAATGTGCTAGAAAGTCCATGAATGATGGTATTTCCAACGTAAATTTTACAAGTTCTGCCTGCTAAGGATTGATTGTATAAATCACGAGAAATATTGGTAATCAAGTTTCCAAAATGATCAATATGTACAACCCAACCATTAATGGAATCTTTATCATTAGTAGGAGTTGCCCAGCGATAATTCACCATTTCAGAAATGGGATTTCCAAGGTTTTCCAAAGAGACCCCATTGGCAATGTGTGCTGCAATCGGAGCAAAAATATCTCTTGCTTGAAACGTATTGGAGCGTTGGCTCGACCAATAACTGGTATTTGTAAGTTCAAAAGCCTCAACGGATTGATTATCAGCTATTAAGGAGAATAATCCGTTATCAGGCCCAACAAAAAGTTGGTCTTTTATTTTAACCGCAAGAGGTTTTCGATTGGTTCCGGTTGTAGGGTCAACCAAAGCAAGATGAACAGTGCCTGAAGGAAAGGAAAAAGCCGCGTTTTTTAAAACCCAGGCACAATCCATAATGTCTTGTGCCGGGATATCATGAGAAATATCAATAAGAATACAATTCCGATTAATATGAAGTATTGCCGCTTTAATATTGGCTACATATTGGTCGCGGGTACCAAGGTCGGAAGTTATGGTGATGATAGGAATGGTGTTTTCTGCCTTATGCATGCGAGTTTAGCATAACCGGCATCACCAGCATCAACATATGCTGATTCTCGTCATTGTCGGATGGACGAACAACACCGGCGCGGTTAGGAGTAGAAAACTCAAACAATAACTCATCACTTTCAACATTGGTAATCACATCAGCTAAATAGCGAGCGTTAAACCCGATAGTCATGGGTTCACCTTCAAATTCGCATGGAACAGCTTCTTTGGCTTCGCTGCTCATGTCGATATCTTCTGCTTGAATTTCAACAATAGTTGGCTTTAAGCTCATGCGAATCTGACGGGTATTGGTACTTGAAAAAACTGAAACACGACGAACCGTGGCCAACATTTCTTGTTTATCCACTTTCATTTTTTTCTCATTATCTCGAGGGATAACAGCTTCATAGTTAGGATAAACTTCATTAATTAAGCGTGTAATGATTGAGGTGCTATCGGCTTTAAATTGAACATGATCTCCTGTTACATAAATCATACAAAAATCACCTTCTAATGCCTTAATTACTAAATTGAGCGCCTTTTCAGGAACAATGAAATTCATAGCAGTACGAGCTGTGAGGTCTTTACGCACCACCTTCACCAAACGGTGACCATCCGTGGCTACAATTTTACTTTCTTCGGTTCCAATTTGGAAAAACACACCCATCATAGCCGGACGTAAGTCATCAGTGGAAACAGCAAAACTAGTTTTTTTAATAGTTTCTTTGATGATAGCGGTAGTTGTTTCAAAGCCATTGCTTTCATCCATTTTTGGTGGTTCAGGGACATCGGAAGCGTCCTCACCAACCAGTTTGTAATCGCCCTTATCGGTCTTAAAACGAACGATATTTCTATCATCAACCTCAAAATAAATAGGGATGTCAGGTAATTGACGTAAAATTTCTAATAAACGTTTAGCAGGAACGCACACAGAGCCTGTTGCTTCAACATCGGCATCTATGTGTTCAACAATTGAAATTTCGAGGTCGGTGGCACTTAGCCCAAGCTGACCTTCACTTGCTTCAATTAAAACGGTTTCCAAAATTGGTAATGTTGCTTTGTTAGGTACAGCGCCAATCACGGAGCTAAGTCCTTTTACAAGTTCGCCAC
>CAZIQX010000157.1:1992-8075 GCA_964541325.1 uncultured Chitinophagales bacterium
TGCAATGAAAATTGCCTATCTGATTCAATATTTTGGTCCGCCTGATAACAGCTTTGCATCAGCCAGAAGTTATGATTTTGTGCGTGAATGGGCTAAACAGGGGCATTCCGTTTGGGTAATTTGCTCTGATGCTTATTTGTTGGACAAGAAAAAGGCAGTTTTTTTTAATGATTTGCCCATAGAAGTAACAGTAATCCATCAACCCTATAAAAATGATTTCGGATTTAGAGCCCGTGTGCAAGCATTTCTGATCTTTGCCCTAAAGGCCTTTCTTGTACTTCTGAAACATCCGGAAAAATGGCAGTTTTTATACGCAAGTTCCACACCGCTCACGGTTGCGTTTGTGGGATGGGTGCAAAAATGGATTACCCATAAAAAATGGGCGCTGGAGTTACGCGACTTATGGCCTGATTTCCCACTTGAAGTAACCGGACTTCGTCAAACTCGAATCGGATTAATAGCGCACTGGTTTGAAAAAAAAATATATCAATCTGCAGAATTCGTGGTTTGTCTATCACCCTTGGCTAAAAAAATTCTTATTGATGAAAATCGAATTGAACCCCAAAAATTGGTATTGATACCAAATGGATGCTCAGAAATTGAACTTCAAAGGAGTATTGAAACTTCTCAAAGGTGGTTTACCGGTTTTTATGAAGGAGCATTAGGCAAAGCAAATGATATCCCATGGCTTTTAACATTCATTGATATATTCATAAAATCAGAAACTCATCACCGATTTTTGATAGCAGGTTTTGGCAAAGAAGAAAAAACTATTCGAACATGGATTGAAGCGCATCCCGAAAAAGAAAGAATAACATGTTTAGGTACTATTTCAAGAAATCAGGTTTATGAACAACTTGCTGAATCCGATTTCAGTCTTGTTACATTTTCAGCTTATAAAACGCTGGAAACCAACTCTCCCAATAAACTTTTTGATGCATTCACATTCGGAATACCGGCTATTACTAACAAAGCGGGTTGGATTGCAGAGTTAGCCAATGAAACAGGTGGTTTTTTTGAGGAATCACCTGAAGAAGCAGTAAAAAAAGTTATTGGTTTGAAATCTTCCTTAAAACGAAATAATAAAGCAAGAAATACCAGGTATTTACGTTCCGATTATGCTAAACAAGTATTAACTCTTATTCACAAATGTGGATAACTGCGGGTAAATCTCTATTTTTGAAGTATGATTCGTCTTTTTCTGATTGTATTGAGTACGTTATTTTTACAACATGCTGCTTTAGCACAAGGCTTTACTGTTGCTAAGTACGGTGGTGATTTTTTGAGCACAGGTGGCGGAGCTCGTGCTTTGGCAATGGGTAGTGCCTTTTCCGGAATGGCAAACGATGTTAGTGCTATTTACTGGAATCCGGCCGGCTTGGTTAATCTTACTCAGTTTGAGATGATGTATATGTATTCAGAACGTTTTGAAGGTATAGTAGGGTATGATTTTGCGGCAGCGGCACTTCCATTAACACAAACTGACGGCGTTGTTGGTTTAGCGATTATTCGTCAAGGTGTGGATGATATTCCCAATACATTAAGCGCTTATGACCCTATCAACAATCAACCTCTTCCAAACCCGGAAGGTTATATAACGAGATTTAGTTCATACGATTTAGCATTTTTTGTGAGTTATGCACAACCTATAAGTGATGTGAATTCATGGGGTGTTAATTTTAAAATCTTAAACAGTAAAATTGGTCCTTTTGCTGAAGCATGGGGGTACAGTTTAGATATCGCTTTGCAAGAACGTGATGAGCATTACAGCTGGGGTATCGTGATTCAAGATGTAACAACGATGTTCAAGTTTTGGCAAACGAATCGCGAAGCACTCAAAAATCTCGAAAATTTTGATGATGTGATTCCAACCGGTCAAAACGAACAAGTTTTACCAACAGTTAAACTTGGATACGGTCACTTTTTCCGTTTTGGCAAAGATATGCGCTTGGTTACATCGTTCGATACAGACATTCGATTCGAGAATTTACAGACCTATTATCTGAATTGGGGAAGAATGAGTTTTGAACCTCATCTTGGTACGGAATTTGGGTATAAAAACCTTGTTTTTGTCCGTGCTGGTTTAACCGACTTTTTTATTGACGATAAAGGGAACTACACCGTTTCTCCAACGTTTGGTTTAGGGTTGGGTTTTTCAAAAATCGAACTCGACTACGGAATGGGTTCTTTAATGGGAATGGCATCTGACCTGGGACAAACACACAGAATTTCTTTAAAAATTAAATTAAATCCTTTTTAGATTGCAGTTCTATAGCTGTAAAATTAGTAACATCAAGCTCTTAATAAACTGATTTAGCATAATGCGCTTTAGCCACCAAATTTTACTCGCATCTCTTCTAATTCTTGGCATTGCTTGTCAACAACCGGTTTCGGTTGAAGTGGTGAGTTCTGAGCGTTATCCAACGACGTTTATGTATGCTAACGCTACCGGTGAGTTGCGTTTAATGAATATTCAGTTTTCTGAGCAGGATACCATATATCAGATTGAGCGCTTAGCAAACCAAGGTACAGCAGCATCGTTTTACGGTGGAGTTGATTTGAGTTGGTACAATGCATACGATATGAGTGAGTATTCAGAGGCAGATACAGTTGTTCGTGCTGTTGCAGTTTTAAACAGAATGAATACAATCGACCCGGCCTACAATCGCTATTTCATGCGTCAGTTTGTGCAGATTAATGAAAATCGACGCTTAACCTTGCTATCCTATTTTTCTGAATTGAACAATCGGTACGATAATTTACAGCAATGGAATTATCCGCTGAATGGCGATAGAGCTATAAAGTTTATTGATAACTATTCTTTTGTAACCCTATACACCGACGCCTGGGAAAAGAAACCCAATGTTGAAAAACCCATTGATGTACCCTATTCGGGAAGAGCATTACACTTATTAAGATATAATTTTCAGGCATTGCAACCCGAATTGGGCGAGGTTATCACCACATTTGCAATCGGCGATACACGTGTTGATGTATTTAAAGACAAACCCACTGCGGAAGGAAACAATCATTTACATGTATCCGCAAATGGAGAGTTTTATATAGTTTGGGCTCCCTACTTTAATGTTCTTGGTTATTCGCCCTACATCTTGCGTACCGATGGAACCATGGCATTTAATCCCAATATCATAAAATTTAGCTGGACAGACCGATATTTTGGTCAGTCGATGTTTGCTTTTGAACCGCATCCCACCAAAGACTCCGTGTATGTTATGGGTGATATTAACTATCGCCAAATAAAGTTAGTGGAACTTCCAGTTGCATTGGGAAATCGATTTACTGAACTGAGAACTCAAAGTGTGAATACACTCATTCCACAAGCTTCAGGAGTGGCGTGGTCAACATTTCAGCGTCAACGTGCGTGGTACATGACTTTCAACGAAACGGGTAGAATTCTGGCTATCACACATTCCCTTCCTGGTGTTGACCCTGTTTTGGTACTTTGGGATACGGAAACTAATGCCATTGAACGATATGAAGTTAATCGCCCCGGATTAGACAGAACCTATAATCAAATGGGAAAGGCCGCTTTTGCCTACAATAGCGATGGAAAGAGTATGTTATATTTTATGGCAGCTGATACTGTGGGTGATGACCGTGCTGATTTCTTCTATCTCGATATCAATAACCCATCATCACAATTGAATCGCGTAAATTGGGAGAATGTTCGCTACCGAAATATACCCGCAGAAACCCCTGATAAAGCAACTGATTTAGTTGGACGCTGATTTATCTCCAAAACCAACGGAATTTTTAATTATCGGTCCTACTGCATCCGGTAAATCAAGCTTAAGCCACGCATGGGCCAAATACCATCACGGTGTTGTCATTTCTGCTGATTCGCGTCAATCCTATACTTATTTAGATATTGGTACAGCGAAACCATCGGAAACGCTGTTGCATGAGGTTCCTTATTTCAACATTTCCATCTTAAAACCAAATCAAAAAGATGACCCCGTTTCATTTATCAATCGAGTAAACGAGTGGAAAAAAAGCATTCAGCAACCGATTGTTTTTGCCGGTGGGAGTACATTATATCAACAAGCTTTAGTTTTTGGTTTTGACGAAATTCCATCGGCAAATCAAGAAAACCTTGATAAACTGGAAGGTATAGAGCAAGAAAAAGGACTTTCGTATTTATTTGATTGGTTGGCACAAGTAGATGAACCGTACAGCAAACGCATGGATGGTTTAAACCGCCAACGAATATTTCGCGCATTAGATGTTTACATGCAAACGGGAAAACCTTTTTCGAGTTTTCATCAACAAGAAAGCAATAGAAAACCCAAGATTCCTGTATTTAGTATTCAAATCGAACGTGAAGAACTAAAAAAACGAATTGATGCTCGAGTAGAGCAGATGTTCGAACAGGGATTAATTGCTGAAATTCAACAGGTGTTGGAAATGGGTTATTCGTTTTCCGATCCGGGACTGCAAACCATAGGCTATCAAGAATGGGAAGCATTTATTGAGGGTAAATGTGATATCCAAGAGGTAAAAGCTCAAATAAAAACAAAAACCTGGCACTATGCGAAGCGACAACTTACATGGATGAAGAAATGGGATTTTGTTATTCCAATAACTGTAAATGAGTTGAATCTCGAAAAAACAATTCTTGAAATTGACCGCTATTTACAAAGCAATTAAAGAAGAATAGGCTTAAATTTGCCGCTCTCCACCAACGTTCCAAGTTTCGAATTATGTACAAGGCAAAAGTTTACATCACCCTACGAAAATCAATATTAGACCCTAAAGGCAAAGCAACCTTAAACGCACTTCATAGCTTGGGTTTTGATGCTATAGAAGAAACACGAATCGGGAAATACATAGAGTTGAAATTAACGGCAACTTCCGATGATGAAGCCAAAGCCATGGTAAAAGAAGCTAGTGAAAAACTACTGGCTAATATGGTTATGGAAGACTTCACCTTTGAACTTGAAAAAATTTAGTTTCAAATGAGTACACTCTCCGGAAATCCACTTGTTGAAGTTGAACTGGATGAGCGCGAAGAAAAATCGCTCCATGAACCGTGGAAATGTATTTTATTCAATGATGATTTCCACACCTTTGAAGAAGTGATTTATCAGATTATGTTGGCAACGGGTTATCAGGAATCCAAAGCTGAATCAATTGCCATGAGAGCACATAAAGTCGGCAAAGCTATTGTCTATTCCGGTGAAGCTGAGGAGTGTATTCGAATCAGTGCCATTTTAGAAGAAATTTTTTTATTAACAGAAATTCAAGGTTAAGCCATGAAATTTGGTGTATTAGTATTTCCAGGTTCAAATTGCGACCACGATGCGTATCATGCAGTTGCACACATTTTAGGAGCACAAGCTCAATTTATTTGGCACAAAGAGACGAGTGTTGGTGATGTAGATGTGGTAATCGTGCCCGGCGGTTTTTCCTATGGTGATTATTTGAGAAGCGGTGCAATTGCAAAATATTCTCCTGTTATGCAGTCTGTTATCGAATTTTCGAACAAAGGTGGATTAACTATTGGAATTTGTAACGGCATGCAAATTCTTACGGAAGCCAATTTGATACCCGGTGCTATGCTTCACAATGAACAATTGCGTTTTGCTTGTAAACAGACTTTTTTAAAAACTAAATCAAATCGTACCCCATTTACCTCGGATATAGAGGTTGGAAAAATTCTTCAAATTCCTATTGCCCACGGAGAAGGCAATTATTTTATTGATGAGGATGGGCTAAAATCACTACAAGATAACGACCAAATCGTTTTTACATACTGTGATAGCAAGGGCAATGAAACAGCCGAGGCCAATCCAAATGGTACCTTAGCTAACATCGCAGGCGTTTGTAATACTAAAGGAAATGTTTTGGGAATGATGCCTCACCCTGAACGCGCCGTTGAAGCACAATTAGGTTCTACCGATGGTCTCGCTATATTTGAGTCTATCTTGAATGTTACCCTTTAAAAGTTGATTATGCGAACGATATCAACACATGATTTAGTAAAAACATACAGTAAGCGTACTGTTGTAAATCAAGTGTCGATACAGGTTTCTCAGGGTGAGATTGTTGGTTTATTAGGGCCG
>CAZIQX010000158.1:0-5687 GCA_964541325.1 uncultured Chitinophagales bacterium
GTATGTTCGCAACTTTCAAAATCCTCGATTGAGAAATCCATATTCCTTATTTAGTGGAATTGGATTTCGTCGAAGAGCATCCCCAACTCGCTTCAACCTGTAGTTTAATTCGTTTATTAATCTGAATTCTGGTGAAAAATCACCAAACACCAATTTAAAATCACAAATCAGATACCGAACCTAGCAAAGGGACTGCGTCTTCGAAGGTGCCACGATACCGAAATCAATACGACATCGAAGGCACCACGAAGTGACGTGAAGTGCTTCGAAATCAAAAAATCATCATCCTTTATTACCGCTCAGCAATTCTTTTTCCAAGGCAACCTTATCCCCTTGAATCATATCTTTAACTAATGCTTCAAGGTCGAATTCGGGTTTCCAGCCTAGTTTTGTATTGGCTTTGGTGGGGTCGCCAATCAATAAATCAACTTCGGTTGGACGAAAGTATTTGGGGTCAATCTGAATCAGTACTTCACCGGTTTCAGCGTGTTTACCCACTTCATGTACGCCTTCACCTTCCCAAGTTAATTGAATACCAACTTCACCAAAAGCTAAATCACAAAAATGACGAACGGTACAGGTTTTTCCGGTTGCCAATACGAAATCCTCGGGTTTTTCTTGTTGTAAGATCATCCACATGCCTTTCACATAGTCTTTGGCATGCCCCCAATCACGTTTTGCATCAAGATTTCCCAGATAAAGTTTGGCCTGAACTCCTTTTGCGCTGCGAACAGCAGATCGTGTAATTTTTCGAGTTACAAAAGTCTCTCCTCTTATGGGTGATTCATGATTGAATAAGATTCCATTGCAGGCATACATATTGTAGGCTTCACGATAATTCACCGTAATCCAATAACCGTATAATTTGGCCACAGCATAAGGTGAGCGAGGGTAAAATGGGGTTGTTTCTGATTGAGGTACTTCCTGCACCTTTCCATACAACTCGGATGTAGAAGCCTGGTAAAATTTGGTTTTTTCTGTCAATCCTAAAATCCGAATAGCCTCTAAAATTCGTAATGTGCCTAAAGCATCACTATTTGCGGTGTATTCCGGTGTTTCGAACGAAACCTGAACATGTGACTGCGCTGCCAGATTGTAAATTTCATCGGGTTGAACTTCCTGAATAATCCGAATCAAATTGGTGGCATCGGTAAGATCGCCATAATGCATGTAAAAAGGTAATCCTTTAAAGTGTGGGTCGGTATAAAGATGATCCACCCGACCGGTGTTAAAAGAGCTGGAACGACGCTTAATTCCATGAACAGTGTATCCTTTTTCCAATAAAAATTCGGCTAAATAAGCGCCATCTTGTCCGGTTACTCCAGTAATAAGTGCAGTTTTCATTAAAAAGCTTGAAGTTTGATGTTTGAAGCTAGAAGAATTTTAGTTGTAAGTTAAAATATAGACTTAGTTTTATAGATTTTCAGAATTGTTTTCTTTTTGATATAAGGCGTTTATCAAACCCTTAATCATTGATGCTATTTCAAATGCTAATGTATTCAATTCATCATATCTAATTTTTGACATCCGTTCTTGCTGGTAAAGTATCTCAATTATTGTAATCGTTTCGTAAAGAGAACCTCGTGCTATGTATAAAAATCGAACAAACTCCTTTTGAGAGCCCCTTCCTTTTCCCTCAGCAATATTTAGTGAAACAGAAGTTGAAGCTCTTTCAAGCTGATTAATTATCGAATAATGAGCCTGAGTCAAGCTAACCTCTTTGCCCAAATCAATGCAATGATTAGCAAATGTGACCGCTTTCTTCCAAACCTCTAATTTCTTAAACCCAAATTCCATTTATATACACTTAACTGATTGTTTCATTAAGTCAAAGTTCGTTATCAAAAGTTTATGATTTTCGATTGCTTCTAGCATCAAACTTCAAACTTCTAGCTCTAATCCAAATACCGCTTTGTTAAATCACCAAACTCTTCAATTCGTCGATCGCGGAAAAAAGGCCAAATTCTGCGTTGAGCATCCATTTTATCCAAATCAACAGCGGCTATCAAAATTTCATCCTGATCACCGGCTTGAGCAATCACTTCGCCAAATGGAGCGGAAATAAAGGAATGTCCCCAAAATTTGGTTCCATTTTCAACGCCAATTCGGTTTACTGATGCCACATAACAGCCATTGGCAACGGAGTGTGACCGTTGAATGGTTTGCCAAGCATCGCGAAAACGTTGTTTTTCCTGGTCAGTTTCATGTTCTAACGTTCCGATAGCAGTCGGATAAAATAAAATTTCCGCACCACGCATAGCCGTAAGACGCGCCGCCTCAGGATACCATTGATCCCAACAAATCAAAACGCCAATGGTTGCAAACTTTGTTTTAAATACTTTGAAGCCCAAATCTCCGGGAGTAAAATAAAATTTCTCATAAAATCCGGGGTCGTCAGGTATATGCATTTTTCGATATTTTCCCAAATACGAACCATCGGCATCAATTACAGCAGCCGTATTGTGATAGATACCCGGCGCACGTTTTTCGAAATACGGAACAATTAATACCACTCCCAACTCTTTGGCTAATGCTTGCATGTGCTCAGAAACAGGACCTGGAATGGCTTGTGCCCACTCAAAATAAACTTCATCTTCTTTATGGCAAAAATAGATGGTGTTGAACATCTCCTGTAAGCAGATGATTTGAGCGCCTTTACTTGCTGCCTCTCTGATTTTATCGGTATGATGAGCCAAATTTTGCGCCGGATTTTCAAATCCCTGGGTTTGAATCAAACCAATTTTTGCCATTTTTTTTGCCATTTCGTTGGGGTATCTCGTTGATTTTTCCAAAAGATACAAAGCTTATAAGCCCTGTTTGTGATTTTTTTTAATCTCATTTTTGAGGAACAGCTTTGGAAATAATTCGTATTTTTGAATCAGAAAAGCGGTTCCATAGAAATTTTAATTTCAAACAGATATATTATTGAGAAATTAATTTCTATTTGAACACCTCGTCATTCACCCAAACACACATGTATGTCAGTTGAACAAACCACGCACACTCATAGCGCCATTGGCCTGAATTACTTAGGATTTGATGATCACGCAGCAATAAAATGGAATCTTACTCCTGCTGAATTATATGAGGAAGCCTTAGCAAACAAAGAAGCAACACTAACCAGCGATTTTGCTTTGCGTGTGTTAACCGGAAAATTTACCGGACGCTCACCAAAAGATAAATTCACCGTTGATGAACCTAGCGTTCACGAACATATTGATTGGGGTTCTGTAAACCAACCAATTTCCGAAGATGTTTTCGAGCGATTGCATCAAAAAATGCTACATCACTTAAACAGTAAAAAATTGTATGTGGTTGATGCTCATTGCGGTGCCGACGAAACCTATCGTTTGCCCATACGCGTCGTTTCCGAAGCAGCCTATCATGCACTTTTTGCACGAAATATGTTTATTGTTCCATCAGAATCAGAACTGAAAAACCATGAACCCCAATTCACTGTTTTAGCTGCTCCTAGTTTTTTTGCCGACCCAAAAGTGGATGGAACACGAACTGAAACGTTCATTTTGTGTTCGTTTGAAAAGAAAATCATCTTAATCGGTGGCACATTATATTCCGGTGAGGTTAAAAAAGGCATTTTTGCAGTTATGAATTATCTGCTTCCTTTCCAAGGAGTTATGCCCATGCATTGTTCTGCTAACGTTGATAAGAATGGTCATGCGGCTGTTTATTTCGGTCTTTCAGGTACCGGTAAAACCACCCTATCCGCCGACCCTTCCAAAACCTTAATTGGAGATGATGAACATGGTTGGAGCGATCATGGAATTTTCAATTTTGAGGGTGGTTGTTATGCAAAAACCATCAATTTATCGCGAGAAGGCGAACCGTTAATTTACGCTACCACCGAGCGTCCGGGTACTATCTTGGAAAATGTCCCTCTCGATGAGTTTCGCAAACCAATATTCGATTCAACACTTTACACCGAAAATACTCGTTGTTCTTATCCGCTTGATTTTATTCCAAATGCGAGCCGAACCGGTGTTGCAGGTCATCCGAAGAACATCGTATTTCTCACTTCTGATGCTTACGGAGTATTACCACCCATCAGCAAGTTAACTCCGGAACAAGCTATGTATCATTTTATTTCGGGATATACTGCTAAAGTTGCAGGAACCGAACGTGGTGTTACTGAACCTACTCCGACTTTTTCCGCTTGTTTTGGCGCTCCTTTTATGCCTTTACATCCAAATGTGTATGCAGAGCTTCTAGCCAAAAAAATTATCGAGCACGACTCAAAAGTTTGGTTAGTGAATACAGGTTGGACTGGTGGACCTTACGGCGTTGGTTCTCGCATGAAACTCAGTTATACCCGAAAAATGCTGGAAGTTGCCCTTGAAGGTGGTTTAGATGCGGTTGAGTTTGAAACCGAACCGATTTTTGGTCTTGCCATTCCCAAATCAGTTGAGGGGGTTCCAAGCGAGTTATTACATCCAAGAAACACATGGAACGATAAACGAGCTTATGACGAAAAAGCTCGTTTATTAGCAGGTATGTTTAAAGAAAACTTCAAGAAGTTTTCTGCACAGGTAAGTGATGCTGTAATTGCAGCCGGACCTCGCTAAAATACTTGTTTATATTGAAAATAAAGGGAAGTTGCATTCATGTAGCTTCCCTTTTTTGTTTACAGTTTGATGGTAATCTGAAATCGAGCGCCTTTTCCGGGAGAGGCCAATATCTTCAACGAGCCATTTAAAGCAGCAACTCGTTTTTCAATATTTGTGATGCCATTATTCCTCCGAACTTTTTCGATATCAAACCCTTTGCCATTATCCTGAATATCTAACGTAATTTGATTGAGTTGTTCATCCAATAAAAACGAAACCCCAATCCACGAACAGCCTGAATGACGCACCGAGTTTGTAATGATTTCTTTAAATATTAACCACAAGTGATTTTTTTGCTCCAAATTGAGAACCAAATCGGAGTTTGAATGATTGAACTCCATTGTAATCGCTGTTGCATCGGCTAATTGACGCACATAAAACTCTGCTTTTTTGATGATTTCATCCCAGGTATTCTCGTCGGATTTGATAGACCAAACGATATCGGTGATTTTATCTTTAGCCTCACTTGCACTTTTACTGATTAAATCAACCATTCGAAGGGCAGGATGCGTTTGAAGTTCCGGTCGAGCTGCTTCGGCAAAAAAGTAAATACTACTAAGCGTTGCACTTACATCATCGTGTAAATCTTGGGATATTTTATTTCGAATCGCATGCTCTTTTAGAATTTGCTCAATTCTGAGACGATATAAACTATACAAACTACCTGTGAAAACGGCCAAATATAAGCTGTAAGCCCACCAAGTTCGATACCAAGGCGGTAAAATGGTGAACGCAACCTTTGCCGATGTACCGATCTCATCAAAGGCATCTTTACTTTCAACAATAAATGTGTAGTCTCCCTCAAGTAAATTGGTGTAATCTTTTTGGGTTTCCTTAGTCCAACTGCTCCATTCGTCCGAATCGCCTTCCAATTTGTACCGATATTGGGTTCTGCTTTCGTCCCAAAACACAGGTGCCGCATATCGAAAACGCAATTCATTGTGTTCAAAAGGTAATTCAATTTCACCGGGAAAACCATCAAATCCAAAGCGTAACAGAGAATCGTTCTTAAGAAATAGTTCAGAAATTACCGTTTTGAAAGCTTGAGGTTTTGGCAATCCATCC
>CAZIQX010000158.1:5697-8071 GCA_964541325.1 uncultured Chitinophagales bacterium
TCCATCCTCATTGAACCACCAAACGTTTGTGTTACTACTCAACCAAACACCATTCTCATGAAAGCTCATGGTTGAAATTGGCTCATTGTAAGCAATTAAGCGTAATGGATGAGATTGGTCGCTCCACACTTGATTCCGTTTAATCAACTTTAGCAAATTATAGTGTCCACCTATCCATAAGGTAGAATCATTTTGTTTGAACAACGAAAAAACGGATGATTCTTTCTTAAAAAGCTCATTATCTGGCAATATCGTTGAATTAATCCTCTCTCCATTATCTTGATTCAATACTAAAAGTTGATCGTGTGATGTTACCCAAAGTTCGTTTTCAATCAATATAGCCGAATTGTAAAACCCATAATTTGAAAACGATTTTTTCCACAGCAGTGAATTGGACTGAATGACTCTTTTTTCAATATCACCATTATCATATACTAAAAAAATGTGATTTTTATCGGCTGCAAATGCTCGAACATCCGAATTCAACTCATATTGAGCATACGTTTTAGAAAAATCGGCGCTAAGTACCCCCCAACGTTTATCCGTTAACCACAACCATGTGCCGGTATCTTCTTGATATTGAAGTGATTTAACCGGCAAATCAGATAGTTTTTCCCAAGCCTCATTTCCATGTTTGCACCAAATACCTTTCATTGTTCCTGCAACGATATGTTTTTTATCCGCTGACAAAGCCAATGTAACAATTCGTTGATTGCTTAATTCTGACTCAAATGTTGCACTTGTTTGGAAAGATTTTGAATACAAACCTTTTGTAGTTCCCAAATAAAGTTCATTATCTGTTGTTATCAAGGTGGTTACAACTCCCTCAAATCCCGTTTTCGTAGTGAAATAGCGTATAGAAGCGGGATAAATAACCTTACTAATTCCTTGGTCTTGTGCAATCCAAAGTATGCCATCATCATAGAAAACATCATACACAATATCGGTATTCAAACCATTTTCTTTGGTAAAACGATCAACAAGTTCAAAATCTTTAGTAACAACAAATACTCCACCTGAGAGTGTCCCCAAGGCGAGTAAAGAATCATGAATTACAGCTGAGCGATAAACCGTATGTTTTTTGAGAGAATCACTAACTGCATTTTGAATCGTTTTAAGTGATAAACCATCCCAATACGAAACCCAATCCGATTCCGGAAAAAAATAGAGTTTCTGATTAAATTCTTGCTGATGATAGATGGTTTTGCCAATAAAGGATTTTGTTGCATCGATAAATGCAACCGTTCCATTTTGTTGATTTAAGATTCCATAACCTAAACGAGAATCCCGAATCCATACTTCATCTTTGTATTGAAACGTTTTTGAAACACTGTAATGAGGCAAAAACGAAACGACTTTAGAGTCTTCCGCTTTAAAGGCCTGATTTGAAGCTTGAAAAAACAGAAATTGACTGATTTCTTGAATCGAGTAGATATCATCAAATGTTCGGTTTACTTGTACTTGTTGTGTCCAATCATCAAACGCATAGTGACCATTAGAGTCAAAACTTACGTTGCCAAAATAATTTTTACCGGCAAAAACTACCTTGCCGTCTTTCGTCTGCTTAACAACCCGAATAATATTCGTGGATGCCTCTGTTACCTTTTTCCAATAAAACGATGTACCGGTGTAAACATGTAAGCCTGCTGAACTTCCGAATAACAGAACTCCATTGCTATCGCGTGCAATTGACCAAATTTGCGGATTATTTTGATAGGATTCAGGAGGATACTGCTTAAACAAGGATAGCCCTTGAGCCAACAGGTTCAAGGGCAAGAGCAAATAGAAAAGAAAAAGATGAATGTGCTTAATCAGTGTTTAGTTTCCTCCCCCGGGATGATGAATGGAAGGATCAATATGCGTTTTGATGGTAATTGGACCATGACTTTTAAAATAAAACTCAAGGTGATATTCTTTTTCTGAATGCATTCGAAACTCAACGAAATCAGCTGCCACATTACCCGTTGAAAATTGAATTCCTTTCACATTGGGCAAGGTATCATGCTCAAAAAGAGTCGTAAAAACAATACGATAGGAATATTCACCTTGCTCCGGATGGTCAACCAAGAAAAAATCTTGAGAAGGTCGATTGTTTTGCTTTCCTGGGATTCTAGCAATAGGCGAACCGTTCGCAACCGGATTTTTAACGCCATTTTGTTTTTGACCGTTTATCACTAGAAAAACATCCACATCGTGTCTGGAATTATTTTTGATTTTTCCCTGACCACCATGTTCAGGATGTACGTTTAAATCGTTTTGTGCTGACATATTTACCCTTGTTAAAATTAAATTGTACACAAGCAATTCAAGGTATGGTATTATTTTGAATTGCTTGTGTTAACTTCTTAAACTACTTATTTGATTAAAGTCATTT
>CAZIQX010000159.1:0-2423 GCA_964541325.1 uncultured Chitinophagales bacterium
TAAAAATTGCTTCTAAGTTACTTCAGAATGGAATTCCTGTTGATTTAAAAGATGTTTAATGATTTTATAAGCTTCGAGTCGAATTAGCGTTCGATAACTTACATTTCGTTTTAGATTGGGATGATTAATCGTGGTTCGCATGCGCTGTTCAAAAGCACGTGCTACTTTATAACGCCCTTCTTTGGTTAATAACGCACCATTTAGAGATTCTTCAAAGTCTGCTTCTTTAATGATACGTTTACGAATGAGTGATACCATGAGTTGTTCGCTTATTAAAGGACGAAATACCTCGGTAAGATCGTAAATAAGCGGATAGCGTTGGCGTCCGGCTTCATGTAAGAATCCTATCGTTGGATTTAAGGGTGTTTTGATAATTTCCTGCATAACCTGACTATACAGCAGCGTGTTTAAAAAACTGAGTAAAGCATTGGCAGGATTGCGTGGCGGATGATAGGTGCGCTCGAGAATGCGTAGATTAGCCATTAAAATCTTGTCCAATTCCGAATAAAAATGATTACGGATATTTCCCTCAATGCCCATCACTCCTTCAATCGAGTCCATGAATTCCAATTGGCGATTCAGACGTTTAAAATCAAAGGTTTCTAAAGGTAATTCCTGATTACGGGTTTTGTAATAGGCAATCAAACGTTCCATATTGTGAATGGCCCCGCGAATGATAGCCTTGGACAATTCAACCCGTTTAGCGTTATCTTGATATAAACTCACTTGTGCAAGCAATACCTTCCCATTTTGATTGGGTGCTTCGTGCATTAAGGTGGATGTGTAGGATCCGTAATAGTTGAAAAAGTGTACCGGAATGGCTTTTTCAGCCAAAAAGTTAACCAAAGAGGTGTTAAAGGTAACGTGCGAAAAGCACAAGATGGCATCAATTCGTTCTACCGGAATTACTTTTGGCGTACCCAACCACCAAGCATCTTCATCCTGTATAGCCAATTCTTTCATTTCTTCTTTGGCAAGTCGTTCTCCCGGATGTAGGGCATCCTCTTCTTTTTCGTTGAAAACGGTTAGAAACAGGGTGTTGTCTTTGCGAGCTATTTTGCAGGGTTGGAAAAGGTAAAGTGGTGTTTTCATGGAGATAGTTGTTAAGGTTTAATTCAGGAGTATGGAGCAATGAAAATTCGAATTTCGAATTTCGAATTTCGAATTTGTGAGGACATCTGCCTAGTTTTTTTCATCTTTCATCTTTTAGCTTTCATCTTTTAGCTTTCATCTTTCATCTTTTAGCTTTCATCTTTTAGCTTTCATCTTTTAGCTTTCATCTTTTAGCTTTTACAAAATTCATAAAAGCGGCAGGTTGTGCAGGTTTTACCCTGTTCAGCCTGTTGCGACAAAAACAAGTGAGCTTGTTCGATATGATCGAGCATAAACTGTTTGGTTTGTTCCAATTCGTAGAGTTGCTCGAGATTGGGTGGTTCAACCAAAATGGCGATATAACCCAACTCATTTTCTTGGGCATCCCACTGTATTTTTCGGGCAAACTCACGTACTTCATGGGCATGATGTGCATCGTACCACAGTTGAAATTGTACATTAGGAATTCCCAATTGAATGACTTCATCCTGCATTTCCCACACTTGTATCACATGAGCAAATTCGGGCGGCATGGATTTGTACTCAATGCCAACTTTTTCCGAACCAATCCATAAGTCAATACGTGAACCGCTTGGCAGTTTTACTTCTCGTTGCCAAAAATCTTCATCCTCAAATTGATGATGAATGCCTACTTGTTCAGGATCGTGATAAGGAAATAAATGGTTGGCTTGATAATAAAATCGACGTTTGCACACGAAATAATCACTCCACACACTGGGTGGAACATAAGTACGATAAGCAAAGGAATGAGTAAATGAGTTGTTCATGATAATCTATGTTTTATTTCATGAACAAGGTAAAGTTACTTGTACTTGCGTTGTTAAATCGTAGTGTTACGAGGCATTACGGAACATAAGAAGTATGATAACAACTTCTAAGATGCATCAAAGGAACTAAGCATAGTTAGTAAGAATGGATGAATACTTATCTTAATGTATGACTTTTAAAAGGTAAACTATCTTTCATTGGTAAAATAGTGGTAGTAGTATGATAGGTGTATAAACCCTCTTTGTTGTTGTAGATTCACCCCTTTACTGTAACAAAAGCTGTTCATAAAAGCTAGCGTATCGTTTACCCTGTGCCAGATGTTCAAGTTCGAGTTTACTAGATGTAACAGCTTGTTTACCATCCACATATAAACTAAGAACCGCTTTCCCTTCTTCACTTTCCAGATAGTATTTCTTTAGGTACTCATCAGGTTCCACCAGGTTACATAATCGAATGTTTTGGAGTTCGGCTTGTTCTTGTATGGCTAATCGGATACGTTTTTCCGTATCTGATTTCGATTTAGGTAAATAAACGGCTTTACT
>CAZIQX010000159.1:2433-2751 GCA_964541325.1 uncultured Chitinophagales bacterium
TCGAAGTAAATAGGGTTTAAAATCTAGTTCAACATGAGCATCAAATTGAGCAGCTATATCCTGAATTTGAACCACAGTAGCTTTAAGAAACGGGAAATCCTTTATGGTCGGATGATCATTTTCCTCTATGGGTCGGTTCTGTTCTGCATAAAAACCCGCAGGAACTCTTGATAACGCATGTATTCCTTGTGAATCTGCCAGTGCAAATAACCCAGCTTTATTACTGTTAAGCAAAAGAACGTTATGTGTTGCTCGCGAAAACGCCGTATAAAACCATTTGAGGCCCTCAAGATTTTTTATTCCTTGTCTATGATCTAA
>CAZIQX010000159.1:2761-8041 GCA_964541325.1 uncultured Chitinophagales bacterium
ACCGATGCCCTGTAATAGCATAGGCGTATTTTCCCATAAAAGCATTCACATAAGGATCGTTACGCAATGCAATACCCATTTTTTGAAGCCAAATTTTGTAAGCTGAGGCATCCCCTTTTACCTGTTTCTTTTGTTCTGCTAAAGATTTATTCCGAATCAGAAAATCCACATATAAAGCTCTGTAGGTAACCGAATCCATACTTGACGCTTCCGATTGTAAGGAATCTTCCAGCACCATGAATGGCAATACCTTAGCGTCTGCATCAATCGTTTTACCCTGTACTTTTCTAAATCGCAAGGTAATTTCTCGCTTCCCTTCTTTTGTCTGCAAGCTTAACCTACGCTCAACCACCCTTTCTAAAACCTGTTCAATACGGATTAAGGTTCCATTAATCATAAAATCCGTTTCATTTATGAAAAAATTTCGCGTACACAAAAGAAGCTCTCCAGGTTCAACCACTTCGGCGAATCCATAAGCCTCACGTATCATTCGATTGTATGCAGCAACTTGTTTGTTTTCGTACGCTAGCACTACGGATTTGTAAGGCTCTCGAATTGGATTATTCTTCGTAAAAAAAGTGGGGAGTTCCTGTTTTTGTATGCCTTTCGGTCCTTCGTCTTGCCACGTTAAAGCACGTTCATCTTTATGTTTAATTTGATGACGCAGCATGGATAAGGTATTCAGTAACATGGGGTCTGATTGACGCTTCACCTCATGCAGTTGTACCTCTATGGTTGTAAATCCAAACTCATTTGCTAAATAATTGGCTCGTAAACAAGGCGCAAAGGCCGAGCCAATTGGGGATAATTGAAACGAATCACCCACAAATAAAAACTGAGGTTTTACGGGACAATACGTAAAAACCTGAATTAAATCGGTTAAGGTTCTACCTGAACCAAATCGTAACGTATCAGACGACAATGAGGTATCCCCTACCAGCCCGGCTTCATCAACAATAACTAAACGTGGGCAATCCACTTTCGTGCGAAGGCTATATACGAATTGAAAGAAATCGTCCTCAGGTTCCTTTAATTCCTGAAATTCATAAATAGCAGAGTGTATGGTTTTGGTATCATACCCAATACGTTTCTTTAGGTTATACGCTGCACTACCGGTTGGCGCTAACAGCCAAAACGGTTTTAAATTTGTGGTTAAATAATCTGCAATTTCCTTAATGATTGTCGATTTACCCGTACCGGCTGCCCCCGTTAGCACACAGGCTTGGTGGGAAGAATCTTCTATAAACGATGTTATCGTTTGGATGACCTGACGTTGTTCAGTCGTAAGTTGCATAAATTATTAAATCAGATGTTGGGATACGCCCGAAACCCTTTGTATTGAAAACGCTTGGATTCGGTTCCATCAGCTTGCTGAATCACAACACGCTCGCTCCGTGCATTTAAACAAGTGATACCGTGTTCCTGTAACATACGCACAAGAATAAATGTGGTAACATGTTCGCCTACAATGTAAACAGCTTGTGGATGCAGTTCCATTATTTGTTTACATAATTGAGTACATACTTGCATAATGTGCGGAATATCCCAATCCGGTTCAATGTGAGGAAAGGGAATTTCAACTACTCCTCCATAATGCCGTTGCGCATCAATTTGTTGCTGTTGCGGCCATGATGAAAATGGATGATTCGAAACGTTTAGTAGCATAGTAGCAAATGGCTTCATAGAAAAAGTACTTAATACAGTTGAGTATCCCAATGGTTTAATGCAAAGTTGGTGCTCGTAAACCATTCGAGCCAAACTTTTTTGATAAACTGTTGCTTTTCCTGGGTATAAGTTCCCATAATGCCTGCCGGTTGAATAACATACACTGATATAGGTTCGGCCTTGGGATTAATCAAAAATTGTTGGTGTACCGTTTTAAGTGCTTGTGAATCCGCTAACTGTTGGAGGTCTTTCATGGATAGTTTCGCCGTATCATGAATCATATCGCTTAAAATGTATAAGTGTACCGACACCTCTTTTTGTTGGGCTATATCTTGAGCTTTTTTAAAGACACTTAATATATCTGTGTATTTTTTTGATTCACCAATGGGTAATTGTAAGTTCTTTTCAACGTCACTTATTAGTTTTTCTTTCATTTTTTTGATAGCAATTCGTGCTGCACGCCCACCTTTATCGGTATTTAGGTGTTGAACAGCAAGGTAATTCCCACTTGAGGTATGGGCATGGATGGGCACTACAAAGACCCAATCCTTTTCCTCAACCTTCTCCTTAATAATGTGCTGAATATGATGTTGAAATTCGGCACGTTGCGTGGAATTCATACTTCCACTCATATCTATTGCAATTACATGCGCATTCGATTCAAATGAGAAAAGCTGTGCTTGTGACGAGCTTACAAGGAGTAAAAAAAAGAATATGGAAGAAATAAGGATTGTTCTCATAATTGGTTTAGAATTGGTTTTTGATACGTACTGTTTGATGATGTTCTATGGCTACTCGTTTTCAGGTGTGATGTGTTTTGCGTAGCCATTCATGTAGTTAATGGGTTTCATGCCTTCCCCTAATTGATTCAAAGTTCGTTGTTTTTGAATGTCAACCAACTGTTGATGTAACTCATGTCCAAATAAGGCTTGTGTTAGTTCAGACAAACTTCTTGCACCGAGTTGTGAAATTGGTTCGGTGGGTTGTTGCAATTGACCTACTTGTGCTTGTGCTTGTTCTTGTTCCTGTAAAAAGGATTGAATACCTTCCATGTAAGCAACATGAGCATCAACCATCCAGGCTTGTAAGGTGTTTATTTTAATGGAGTCCCAGTCCTGAATCAGGTTTTGCAGTGAGGTATATTCGAGTTGCACCTGCTGTACCTGCTTAATGAGATAATCTTCTTTAATGGCTAGTTTTTTAAGGGATTTATCCAATAAAAGCGATTTAAAATTGGCATCTACCATACCCATGGCAAACGGTAATCCCATAAACATTCCTAACGTGATAGTGGCTACTATACTATAGGCTACCAAGGGTTTATCTTGCACAAACAAATCAAAGGCATAATTTTCGTTCCATGAAAAAACTTCGGCACGAAATACTCCAATAGCTCCATACATAGCCAATGCACTCACAAACATGAGGATTCCAACCAATACGATGGTTTTCTTTGGATAGTGCGTGTGATGTTGTGCCATATTGGATTTACTTAAGAACCATTTTCCTAATAACCACTCCAAGGGTAATAAAGCCACGATAATAGCTAAGGAAACGGCATATCCATGATCGGAATCCATGTTTAGACCATCGGCAACGGTAGAATTAATAAAAAAGACTTCTCCTAGAACTCCAACGGCAACAAGAAATAGTAGAAACCACGACCATAGTTTACTTACAGGCAGTTCTGCTCTCCACTGTTGTTTTTTAGCCTGCTGATGTTGCACATCCTGTACTCGGGAACGCAGACTAGCAAGCTGTACTTCTAAAGCTGAAAAACGACCTTTTACCGATAGTATGAATCGATCCAACTCAACTTTCATTCGAGCATGTAAGGGTTTCTCTATCTCGAAGCCCGGACCGTTTAAGCGTCCTAACTGATGTGCAGTTTGTTTGATGGCTGATGATAAGGTGTTGAGTTGTTCTAACATGATAGGTGACTTTTAAAGGGTTATTAATTTTCTTTGGACTTGACAGCTTCAGCTGCGGTAGCGATCGTTGTAGATACTACATAAGCAACTTTAATGGCTTGGATTACTAGAGGTATTACTAACATGATGATTTTTCTTTGGTTATGGATTCATGATTACGTGTTCCTGTTTTTGTAAAGCATCAAGTAGCTCTTTTGACAACAGGTCTTGTTTTGGAGCTTTTTCCAGATACTTCTTGAGTTCCAAGCCTTGCAAATAATGCAATTCAATTTCACTTAGAAAACGATTTTGTGCTTGTTCCTTACGTTGAACAATCCATCCCAAATCATACGCTAAAGCTGTATGTTGCTTCTCCAAATCAATAATTTTGGAGCGAAGCATCACTCGTTTTACACTGTCCTTGGTTCGATAAAACGAATTGGTTAATTCTGAGATATATTGAAAGATGGAATGGATACTTCGATTTTCATTAAACCCAAAAATGTTATTGGCTACATGCAAGAGCATGGACATCACCAAATAGGCATCTACTTCTAATACGGCCAACCAACTCTTCGTTTCCATGTAGGTTGAAAGGGTGGCCATTACCAAACCAAAAATCAAAATAACAGCGGATAAATAAGCCTGACTCCTTTCTTTTTCTGATCGCTCAGCAGTGTTTTTATCGAACCATACTTCATAGGCTCTATTGGCAGCAAACAAGCTGATTAAAGCATACAATAAGGATAAGAAGTGTAGTACGCTTGAATTAGGAAATAAATAGGAACTAATAGCAACCGGAATTACAAGTCCAACTAAGGTTAAGATTAAGCCAATAATGGGGTGACCCATTTTAGGTAATGCTTCGTTTAACCGTTTAGTGGCTTCTTGTTCTTCTTTCTGTAACGCTTCCTGTTCTGATTTTAAAGCTGCCATGTTATTTCGAACCTCTTTCTCCTGATTGAGTTCTGCCTGTAATGCCGTTTCTGCAAATGCTTCAAACACATGATCCTTAACTTCCTGTAAGGAATATCCTTTTAGTGCAAAAAATAAAATGGTGTCTTTATAGGTTTGAATAAGCATAGATGGCATAACAGGTAAAGATGGTGTGTTGAAGGGTTCTGCAGAGTGGTTCATTAAGCTACCTCCCTAACGATATATCCAATTAGGTTTTTAGATTTCTTTTTGATGTTCTTTAAGGCTTGCTCTTCCTTGTAGGCCGTAACCACTACATGAGAGTGACCTCCCGAAACGACGACCACTAAGTTGCGAACATATTTTAAGTCTTGTGGCAACACACGTTCGTTAAGGATGTATTTGGGGATGTAGTAAAACAGATACCCTTGGCGATGAATGGCCTGACCAAACTTTAGCACAAGATGTACGTGATTTCTTTGAATACCTCGTTGTGATAATCGTGCTTGTGCGTGGTGAGTAAAGATGATTTCAGCTTGCATAGTGGTAAACTTTTGGTGTTCATTTTTTGTTCTGATGCAAGTTTACGGCAAGCTCAATCACCTATCAGAGTTAGTAGCGTTACGAAGCGTTACGAATGATTTTGAAGTGCTTTGCGAAATTCCAGCGACTCACAGCCCCGAAAGCCTTCACGGGCTGTGAGTCGTTAATGTGTGGGTTGCACAGGCCTAGACACCTGCGAGATAAGTGAGACATAAAACTGTATCCCGCGGACGTCCACGTCCGTGGG
>CAZIQX010000160.1:0-7741 GCA_964541325.1 uncultured Chitinophagales bacterium
AATGCTAGATGGATTTTCTATGGAAGGAATTGAAATTGGAATTACACTTCTTGGTCTTGAAGTAGATGAAATGGAGCACATCGGTTCCGACTTGGATGGTGTTGTAGTTGGCAAAGTACTTACATGTGAACAACATCCAAATGCGGATCGCCTTAAAGTAACAACTGTTGATATTGGCGCCGATGAACCTCTTCACATTGTGTGTGGCGCTCCAAATGTTGCTGCGGGTCAAATTGTGCCTGTAGCTACAGTTGGCACAACTCTCCCCGTTGAAGTTAATCCCGGAGAAAAACTCACCTTACGAAAAACAAAAATTCGTGGCGAAGTTTCTGAAGGTATGATATGTGCAGTAGATGAACTTGGTTTGGGTGAAGACCACTCAGGCATTTTAGTACTCAATACCGACAAACCCGTTGGAACCCCCATCAATCAAGTTCTAAAAACGAACAAAGATGTAATTTTTGAGATTAGTATTACCCCCAATCGACCTGATGCTACCTGCCACATTGGAGTTGCCCGAGATTTAGCTGCTGCATTTAATCGGCCACTAATGTTCCCTAATGTAACTGTTTCAACCCATGCAGGTAATGTAACTGAATACGCACAAATTGAAATTATTGCACCTGAAAAGTGTCATCGTTACACGGCTAAAATCATCAAAAATGTAACGATTCAAGAAAGCCCGGATTGGTTAAAAAATGCATTGTCAGCAATCGGTTTGCGCCCTATCAACAACGTAGTTGATGCTACGAACTTTGTTATGTATGAAATGGGTCAACCTTTACACGCATTCGACTTAAAGCAAATTTCCAGTAAAAAAGTTGTGGTTCGTACCTATCCACATGAAACTGAATTTGTAACCCTCGACAGTCAAAAGCGCAAAATCCCGGCAGATACGTTATACATTTGTGATGGTGAGACTCCTGTTGCTCTAGCCGGTATTATGGGGGGTGAAAATTCTGAAATCAATAATGCAACAACCGATGTGTTATTGGAGACCGCCTATTTTGAACCAACTGGAATTCGAAAATCTGCCAAAAAAATTGGCTTACAAACCGATGCATCCTACCGATTTGAGCGAGGTATTGATCCTAATATCACTTTATTAGCTGCTGAACGTTGTGCTCAGCTAATTGCAGAACTTGCACATGGTGAATTGGTGGAAGGCACATTAGATGTTCATCCAATAAAAACAGAACCCAAAACCGTTACCTTAACAACGAGTTATACAAACAGAATTCTGGGTACAACTCTAACTCAAGCTGTAATTCAGGATGTTCTAAGTCGTCTTCAATTTCAGGTTTCTGTTGTTGATGCGGATACCGTTTCTGTTCAAGTACCAACCTTTCGTCCCGATATTGAACGCTCTATAGATCTTGTTGAGGAAGTTGCTCGTGTTTTAGATTACAATACCATAGAATCTCCAAAAAGCACAAGTTTTCATACACCTTCTCCGTATCCATTTCATGAAACATTTACGGAACGCAACAAAATTAAGCTCAGTGGGCTGGGATTTACAGAACTGTATCAAAACTCCTTATTACCGGAATCTTATGCGCTCGAAGTGGCACAACCTGAGCGACTTATCCGAACTATGAATCCCATTTCTAAGGATTTGACTTATTTGCGAGATTCCCTTCGTTATGGATTCTTAAAAACCATTTCTTTCAACTTAAATCGAGGAAATCACTCCTTAAGCTTATTTGAAATTGGTCATGTTTTTGAAGCCTCTTCTGATAATCACACCGAAATCGAAGGAATTAAAGAACATGTTCATGTAGGGTTGGCATTATGTGGGTATCGTTCTAAAGAAGAATGGACCGGAAAAGCCCAACTATTTTCCTTTGCTGATCTAAAAGCGAGAATTTATGCATGGTTTAAAGCCATTCGATTGGATTCAGCATTACTTGAAACAAGTGAATCGGCTACTAAACTAATCTTCCAAAAAAATGGCAAGCACATTGGATCGCTTGAAATTATTGAGCCCAAAAAAGTAAAAGCATTCGATTTGGCTTTCCCTGTCTATTTTGCAGAATTTGATTTCACATTATTGGAAAAACTCGCAGAAACATTAGATGCATTCAAAGCTGTTTCTGTTCCAAAATTTCCAAATTTTGAATTTGACTTGGCGTTAGTTGTAGATAAATCCGTTCAGGCTGGGGAAATGAGTAAAGTACTTGAACAATCAGCCGGAAAATTATTGTCGAGTTTTCATGTGTTTGATGTATTCGAAGGCGGTTCCTTACCTGAATCGAAAAAAAGTGTGGCCTATCGTATGATTTTCAAAGATGAAAGTCGAACACTTACCATGAATGACGTGGAACCACTCATTAAAAAGATTCTAAAAAACTTAAATCAGCAGTTTGGTGCAGAATTGCGTCAGTAATGAATTAGTTTCGGTTTAACGCTCAAAAATTGATTAATTTCTGTACGAAATTACGAGTCTTTTATGAGTTTACATCCCCTTGAATCCATTATTACAGAGTTAGAACAAGAAATTCAGATCTTGCTCCAACAGAATCAATCTTTAAAAAAGGAAGTTGCTGTCTTAAAGAAGCAATTAGCTGAAAAACCGACATCAGCTCAGTCTGATTTGTTTGGAAATCTATCCACAACTGAAAAAATGGCCTTAAAAGCCAAAGTGGATCATATGATTCAAAAAATTGACACACATTTGGGAAAATAATATGAGCGAGATGATTTCCATAAAGGTAAACTTATTGGGAAAAAGTTACTCATTACGAGTTATCCCAAGTGATGAAGCCATGATGTACGAAATAGTGGATTATGTAAATCAACGATTTAGTGAGTTTAGAAAAGAGTTACAGGGGCAACCTGAAGGAACTATTTCCGCTCTAGCCACTCTTAGCATTGCTGAAGATTTATTCATTGAGCGACGCAAGCCTAAAGTACAAGAAACAGATCATTCGGGAATTCAAGAGCGATTACAGAAACTTTTAACAACAATTAAATCGGCAAATTCCGATATTTAGAACAGTTTGTTATTTGAAATTGCTGCGGGAACATTTAGGATTCGTCATTGTCGATAATTTAAAATCCTAGGGTTTCTGACTCTGTATTACAATGACAGGCCTTATCTTCGGATTGAAGGAAGTCAGCGTTCCACAGGCAGTTACCCGCATTTTCTTGATATGGGTCAATGCACATATCGGTGTTCTCGCAGCTTTTTATTTTTTCACTATTGTAAGCGCTTTTCTGCTATAATTTGAGCACTTTTCCTATCTTTGGGCGCTATAACAAACGAGGTTCATCACATCATAATTTTAAACGACAATGACCACTACATCTGAAACTGATATTATTTCACGCTATTACGATGCTTTTAATCGTGGTGATATGCAAGCTTTTTATGCATTATTAGATACTCATATCATTCACGACATTAATCAAGGAAAACGCGAAGTCGGTAAAACTGCTTTTATCCAATTCATGGATAGAATGAACACGTGTTATAAAGAACAAATTGCTGACTTAGTTGTGATGTACAACGAAACAGGAACTCGCGCCGCGGCTGAATTCAAGGTATATGGCACCTACTTGAAAACAGATGATGGTCTGCCTGAAGCAAACGGGCAAACGTATATGTTACTGGCAGGGGCATTTTTTGAGATAAAAGAAGGTAAAGTAAGCCGTGTAACGAATTATTACAATTTAAACGACTGGATAACACAGGTAAAATAACGTATAACAATGTATAGCAAGGATTTACAGGATAAAATTGATTCAGCCCGGAAGCTCCACTCCCACCAAGTTCCAGACCTTCCTTTAACGGATTTTCAGGAACTGTTTTTTAAAAGAAGACATTTGCATACTCCTTTTTTATCCTATAAAAGTGACGAACACCCAGAAGTTCAGTTCACCTATGCTGAATTTTTTGCCCTTGCTGAACAAACTGCTCTGTTCTTACTGGAATCTGGTCTAAAAAAAGGTGACCGAGTTGCTACAATCGCACACAATCACTGGCAAACGATTGTTCAATATTTTGCCGCCTGGATGATAGGTATTACGGTTGTACCCGTAAACTTAAGCGAAGACGACCACCGTATTGCTTACATTTTGGAGCATGGTGAAGTTAAACTCGCTTTTGTATTAACCCCCTATGTTGAACGCATCAAACGCATTATCGAAGCACACGCATTAAGTGAGTCTATTCAGCTTAAGGTATATTCTGATGAAACCCGTTGGCAAGGAAATGGTGATATTCTAAAGCATAAACCAGATGCCGAAACAGATGCGTTAATTGTTTTTACTTCCGGCACCACCGGAAATCCGAAAGCG
Organism: uncultured Chitinophagales bacterium; assembly: GCA_964541325.1. Taxonomy (GTDB): domain Bacteria; phylum Bacteroidota; class Rhodothermia; order Balneolales; family M1805; genus M1805. The sequence continues at coordinate 4,300 of CAZIQX010000160.1, forward strand.
GTATTACTTTCACAGCGAAATTTATTAGAAGATGCCCGCGCTATTTCAGAATGGCATCACGTGGATGCTCACACAAAAATGATGTGTGTATTGCCCATACATCATGTGAATGGAACCTTAGTAACCCATATCACACCTGCATATGCGGGAGCTTCTGTTGTTTTAAATCAAAAATTTTCGGTTACATCTTTTTTTGAAACAATTCAGAAAGAACAGGTTCACATTGTTTCTGTGGTACCTACGTTGCTTCAGTACTTGAACCATGAATATCAGGAAAAAATATTTACTCGCCCTGTTAGTTTACGACATATCATTTGTGGTGCAGGTCCCCTTACAGTCGAAGTTGCCAAACAGTTTGAGACTTTGTTTACAACAAGAGTTATTCATGGGTATGGATTGTCGGAAACTACGTGTTATTCCTGTTTTTTACCGATTGATTTACCACTAGAACAGCATCAACTATGGATGCGTGAACATGGATATCCAAGTATTGGTGTACCAATTCCACCTAACGAAATGGCTATTCATGATGAAAAAGGGATAGCCCTACAAGCCGGTGAACGAGGTGAGATTGTAATTCGTGGCGTTAATGTGATGAAAGAGTATTACGCCAATGCAGAAGCAAATGAAAAAGCGTTTACATTTGGCTGGTTTCGAAGTGGGGATGAAGGATTTTATTTAAATGATGAACAAGGACGCTCTTTTTTCTTTATTACTGGACGCATAAAAGAACTCATCATCCGGGGTGGTGTAAACCTGGCACCTTTAGAAATTGACGAGGTAATAAATCGTGCACCTGGAGTAAAAGCTGGCATTTCGGTTGGTTTTGAAAATGATTGGTATGGCGAAGAAGTTGGTGCATATGTGCAATTAAAAGAAGGAATCACCCCAAATCCGGATGAAATTTTAGCGTTTTGCAGAAATGAACTGCCTTTCTCCAAATCTCCCAAAGTGGTTGTTTTTGGAGATTCAATTCCGGTTACCTCGACCGGCAAATATCAGCGAATGAAAGTTGCTCATTTGTTCAAAGAATGGAAAAAGGTACAGTTTAAAAAAGAGTGAAAATCGGATTGCGGATTTCACTGAGTGTTGCCTTCGGTATCACTACGTGGTGCCTTCGGTATCACTTATTGGCATCTTCGATGTCGCTGCACGACACCTTCGGTCTCAAAATTTCCTTAATCCTTACTCCAACTTTACAACTTTAAACCTCTACACCTTTTCTGAGCTACACCTCTGCGCTTTTTTAAGTTATGCTCATACCTAACACCTTTCGCCTTAAACCTGTATAACTTTTCAAAAAAAAGGCTTCCAAGCAATCGCATCAATTTCATAAAGATTTCAACTATCATACAAACGAAAAACTGTATTTTCAGTCATTATCAACCGAAATCATAAAAAACAGGATTTTGATATGCCAAAACTTACGTTACGCGATGTGGATGTGAATGGAAAGAAAGTCCTCATGCGCGCCGACTTCAACGTACCTTACAAAAATGGGGTAATTACCGATGATAATCGCATCGTTGAAGCTCTTCAAAGTATCAATTACATTACTGAACGTGGTGCTGTTCTCATTTTAAGTTCTCATTTTGGTCGCCCAAAAGATGGCCCCGACCCGGCGTACTCGTTAAAACCGGTCGCTGACCACTTAGCAACACTTGTTAAAACTAAGGTTCATTTTTCTGAAGAAGCGGTGGGTGATAAAGCTAAATCTGTGATCGCACAAGCAAAAGCCGGTGAAATCGTGGTTCTTGAAAATGTGCGTTTTTACAAAGGCGAAACCAAAAATGACGAAACGTTATCCAAACAATTCGCAGAGCTTGCTGATTTATTCGTGAATGACGCTTTTGGATCCTCTCATCGTGCACACTCTTCTGTTGCCGGAGTTACAGATTACCTGAAACCTGCTGTTGCCGGATTCCTCATCGAAAAAGAGATTAAGTATTTAGAGGAGGCGGTTAATAATCCCGCACGTCCTTTTGTTGCTGTACTTGGTGGTGCAAAAGTATCTGATAAAATCGGTGTAATCGAAAATTTAATTTCAAAGGTAGATGCGATCATAATTGGTGGCGGCATGACTTATACCTTCTACCAAGCTAAAGGCTTACCTATCGGTAAATCGCTCCTAGAAGAAGACAAAGTTGAGCTTGCCAAGGAATTAATGACAAAAGCAGAAGCAAAAGGAGTTACATTATTACTTCCAGTTGATTCCGTTGTGGCTCAAGAATTTAATAACGAAGCGCCTTTCAAAACCGTTGATGAAGATGGCATCGAAGATGGTTGGATGGCGTTAGATATCGGTCCAAAATCCGCTGCTTTATTCTCTGAAACCGTTCGCACTGCAAAAACCGTTCTTTGGAATGGACCTATGGGTGTTTTTGAGATGGACAATTTCGCAAAAGGTACATTTGCCGTTGCACAAGCTATGGCCGAAGCAACCGAAGCAGGTGCAATAACCATAATTGGCGGTGGCGATTCTGCAGCTGCCATCAAAAAGGCTGGATTAAGTGATAAAGTAACTCACGTTTCAACCGGCGGTGGTGCAAGCCTGGAGTACCTTGAAGGCAAAGTGCTTCCGGGAATAGCAAGTCTTACTGATAAATAATAATTGTGTTTATCGATTTTTTTAAGGGGATTATCTAACTGATAATTCCCTTTTTTTGTTTAAATGCTAATCAAATAGCTTCCAACGTTTTATTTTTTGGGATAGTTAAATAAACGAATTTGCCCTATTAAACTAATTCAAGTCATTTTTTGCAAAAAAAAGTCCGGCCACTTGGAGGTAACCGGACTTATGAGCCTTATGGAGAAACTGTTATAAGCTTAAACGAGTTGGGCTTCTAAAACACGTTTGAGGTGTTGTTTCGGCACTGCTCCGATAACTTGATCAACTACTTTTCCGCCTTTAAATACCAATAAAGTTGGGATTGAACGGATATTGTATTGCATGGAGATTTGTGGATTAACATCAACATCCACTTTACCGATTTTAGCTTTGCCTTCGTATTCGCCAGCCAATTCTTCAACGATTGGGCCAATCATACGGCAAGGACCACACCACTCAGCCCAAAAATCGACTAAAACGGGTGTAGAAGCATTTACAACTTCATCGTTAAAATTGGCATCAGTAAAAGTAATTGGCTTTGCCATGATAAAACTCCTGTTGGATATGTGTGATTGGTATATAACTAATAAATAATGCGATGTAAAGGTAAGAAGGTCTGCAAAAAAGTAACTAATCAAAAGCAGATATTTGTTTTATAGGGGGTGTCTATTTGGGGGGGCTATATTTTAAAAAACTAATCAATAACTCACATATTACCATAAAATATTGAGTACAATTGCAACACAAGGGTTTACAATTTCTTTAAAATATGTGTCTTAGTAGATATTATTTTTTCAACCTATAAAAACGAGCATTTTTAAATAGATCGTTAAG
>CAZIQX010000160.1:7751-8003 GCA_964541325.1 uncultured Chitinophagales bacterium
TTTTAATAACAAATACGAAACCGATAAAAATTGAAATAAAGAAAAAAAGAAGTAATAAGAGTGACTTTTTAGTAATTGGATGAATAGTTAACTTCAAGTAAATAACACCTAAAGCGCAAATATTATACACGAAGAATACTAACCCGGTGGCAATTGCTGCTCCTACAATGCCATAAATTGGGATAAAAACTAGATTTGAAATAATAGCTGTGATTATAAGCAAAACAGATAGTAACGATTCGTAAGTGTAAA
>CAZIQX010000161.1:0-7980 GCA_964541325.1 uncultured Chitinophagales bacterium
CCACAGAAATTAATAAGGTGAATAAAAAATTATAGGTAAGCTTGCCGATTAACACGGGTGAGGCCTGGGCATAAAGACGCAAATAATCGAAGGTACGGCGTTCCGTTTCACTCACAAAACTTCGTGAGAGGCTAGAAAGCGCAGCAAAAACAATCACTACCCAAAGTAATCCCGATTTGGATGTAGGGGTGAGGTTTTGTGCCCGTACAGCAAAAATGATGAGCAGAAGACTAGTAAAAACAAAGGCTAACACCGTATTTACTGCAAAACGGGTTTTCCATTCTAAATCAAAATCTTTTTTAAAAACGGTTAGAGCTTGTTCGAACATAAAAAATCGTGAGATTCAGTTGAATTTAAGCCTTTTATGGATTGGGTTAAAGGGTAAAGGTGAGTATATTCGGGCAAGTTTAAATCTGAGTTCCAAAAAAACGCGCACATGAAAATTTCTCAATTACTTACGGAAAAAGTAGTATCTGTAAAATTAACAGCGGCGAGCAAAATGGAAACGATTGATGCGCTCATCAATTTGTTAAGCCATGAAGTTTCAGCTGATTTACTTGAACAGATTCGAACTGCCGTTAAGGAACGCGAAAGTATTATGTCAACGGGCGTTGGAAAAGGCCTTGCTATTCCTCACGCCAAAGTTTCTGGTTTGGATAGAAACTTAGCTGCTTTTGCCATTTTGGAACATGCAGTCGATTATGAATCTATTGATATGCAACCCGTTAACATGATTTTTCTCATGGTGGGACCCACATCGCAGAACTCAGAACATATCAAGTTGCTTTCCAGAATTTCCCGCTTGATGAACAACGAACTGTTCCGTGAACGTTTACAGAAGTGTTCATCTGCACCTGAACTTGTACAAGCTTTTGTTCAAGAAGAAGAGCAATATTTTCCTCATTAATTTCCCTATCATGAATATTTTTCGAAGTCTGCTTGTTCTTTTTTTGATGCTGACTTCGTGGTCGGCTGTACAAGCGCAAGTTTCACCTGCCGAACTTAAACAAATGCTCTATTCCGGAAAATCGTCCGGTTCTTTGTGGGCAGTAAGTGTGCGAGATTCATCCGGAAATGAACTAATTTCCTTGAATAGTGATGCGCTCATTACACCGGCTTCCAATCAAAAAATAATCTCAAGCGCTGCTTTTTTGCATTATTTAGGACCGGATTTCACCTTCAAAACCCGATTTTTGGGAAACGGTTATTTACAGGATTCTGTTTGGGTAGGCGATGTCTATGTGTTGGGTTCAGGCGACCCGTCTATCGGCGGCGATTTGTATAATGATAATTCCTGGTTTGTGTTTGATTCCATCATCGAACAACTGAAAACCTTTGGAATTGCAGAAGTTACGGGTCAACTAATTGGCGATGAATCTCTTTTTGATGAGGAAGTGTATCCGAGCGGGTGGCAGTGGGACGACCTTTCGTTTTATTACGCCACTGAAATTGCGCCGCTTTCGTTTAATCGCAACACAGTAGATTTAGTGGTTCAAGCCAAAGGGAAAGTGGGACAGAAGCCGGAAATAGAGTGGTTTCCCTTCAATACGGATTTTGTTCAGTTTATTAATGAACAGCAAATTACAGGCGCATCAACCGAATACGACGAATACTACCGACGCATTTTAGGTACAAATACCATTTTATTGCGTTCAACCATGCCGATTAACTATGTAGAAGAAGAGGAACTCTCGATAACGCAACCCGGACTTTACTTTTTGGATACGTTTTCAAAATATGCACAGCAACGAGGTTTGCGAATTCAATCCGGATATCAGGTGCATCGGGTGGTAACGGATTATTCGGAAGACTTTGTGGAATTAGCCGTGCATGAGTCAAAACCTCTATCCGATATGTTGAAGCAAATCAATCAAAAAAGTGACAATTTCTACACGGAAATGGTGAATAAGTCGATGGCGGCCTATCATATTGGCTCACAAGGAACTACCGAAACCGGTCTTCGCATGATAAAAGAATATGTGGCACAATTAAACGTGGATACGTCTATGGTACGATTAGCAGATGCCTCAGGAATGGCAGCTCAAAACTTGATTGTTGCCAAAGATTTATCCCGTTTGATGGTTCAATTCAGGAAAGAAACCTGGTTCCCGGTTTACGAACAATCGTTGGCCCTTGCAGGGCGTGATGGCACATTAAAACATCGGTTTAAAAACACGCCACTTGCCGGAAACTTTCGGGGAAAAACCGGATTTATTTCAGGAGCGAGAACATTGACCGGCTATTTTCGCACATCATCCGGAAAAACCTTGACTGTTACCTTGGCAACCAATCATTTTGTTGAAAAAGTTTCGATGATTGATGCCCGACATCAACAAATTCTGGAATGGTTGTATGAGAAATTTTGATACTGACAAACCAAACAGCGATTTAAAACCGGCACAAAATCGCTTTATAACGTGGAAACCCGAAGAACCATCAACAGACTGATACACACTATGGCAAAAAAAACGATTTTAGTAGTTGATGATGAACAAGCTATCCGAAATGTGCTTAAAGATATTCTGGAATTTGAGCACTATGCCGTTTTAGAAGCGGCCTCGGGAGAAGAAGCCTTCAAAAAACTCGAAACGAATGCGGTAGATTTACTTTTTCTTGATATCAAGATGAAAGGTATGGATGGCATGGAAGTGCTCGAAACCTTACGAAATCAAGGGAATACCACACCGGTTATCATGCTCTCAGGTCATGGAACTATTGAAACGGCCATGCAAGCTACTCGTTTGGGCGCTTTTGATTTTATGGAAAAACCACCGGACTTAAATCGTTTATTGGTATCCGTTCGTAATGCCCTGGAAAAAGGCGTTTTAGTTGAAAAAAACACCAAATTGCGAAAGAAAGTTAATGGTGTTACCGAGATTTTAGGAGCTTCACGAACCATTGAACACATCAAACAAACCATAGCCAAAGTTGCCCCGACGGAAGCGCGTGTTTTGGTAACCGGTGAAAATGGAACGGGAAAAGAACTCGTTGCGCGATGGGTGCATGAACAAAGTCGAAGAAATCAGGCGGAATTTGTGGCTGTGAACTGTGCGGCTATCCCAACCGACTTATTAGAATCCGAACTGTTTGGGCACGAAAAAGGAGCGTTTACCGGCGCTGATAAGCAACGTATCGGAAAGTTTGAATTAGCCCACGAAGGAACCCTGTTTTTAGATGAAATCGGTGATATGAGCATGGAAGCCCAAGCGAAAGTACTGCGTGCGCTTCAGGAAGGGGTTATTACTCGAGTAGGTGGAAATGAACGCATTAAAGTTGATGTACGAGTCATTGCCGCAACTAATAAAGACCTGAACGAAGAAATCGAAAAGGGGAATTTCAGAGAAGATTTGTATCACCGCCTGGCTGTAATTCCGATTCACGTACCACCTTTGCGAGAGAGAAAAGAGGATATTCCTGCTTTGGCTGAAGCGTTCTTAAATGCCTTAGTTCAAAACGAGATTACGTTTTCCGGTAAAAGTTTCTCTAAAGATGCCCTCGAAAAACTCAAATCCTTTGATTGGAGTGGTAATGTTCGTGAGTTGCAGAATGTGGTGGAGCGATTAGCCATATTATCCGATGGTAATGAAATCAAAGCGGAGGATGTGCATATGTTGGTTCGTAAGCGTCCTAAAACCAATGATTTAGTTTCATTGATGGATGAGTTTAAAACCTATCACGATTTCAAAGAGTTTAGTGAATCGTTTTTCATTCGATACAAGTTGGAAGAAAACGATTGGAATATTTCTCAAACCGCAGAACTTTTAGGGCTTCAACGCTCCCATTTATATCAAAAAATCAAGAAATTTAACCTCGAACGCGATTAAACCAATTGTTATGGCTGCAAGTATCATCGACGGAAAACTCGTTGCAAATCTGATTAAAGAACGTGTTAAAGAAGACATCGAAAATTGGATATCTAAAGGGAATCATGCGCCTAAATTACAGGTGATTTTGGTGGGGGATAATCCGGCTGCCTATTCGTATGTGAAATCCAAAACAACGGATTGTATCGAAGTTGGTATCGAATCGGATACCTTGCAGTTACCTGATACCATTTCCGACAGAGAATTGCGTGAAATTATTCAGGGTTTTAATGATGATGATTCCGTTGATGGTATTTTGGTTCAGCTTCCCTTACCCGACCACATTCCGCCACAAGCAATTATTGAATCTATCGATCACCGCAAGGATGTGGACGGTTTTCACCCAATGAATGTGGGACGTATGCAGGTTGGTCAGCCTAGTTTTCGACCTTGTACGCCGGCGGGAATTATGGAATTGTTCAATCACTACTCCATTCCTACGAAGGGAAAACATGTAGTTGTTGTAGGGGCATCACAAATCGTGGGAACTCCGACGGCCATGTTACTTTCACGTGAAAAAGATGGTGGAAAATCGACGGTAACGTTGTGTCATCGCTACACCAAAGACCTCACCAAACACACCATTAATGCTGATATTTTGGTAGTTGCGGTTGGCTCGCCGGGACTCATAACCGCACAAATGGTAAAAGAAGATGTGGTGATCATTGATGTGGGCATTAACCGTGTTGCCGACCATGAAAACGAGCGCGGTTATAAAATTGTGGGCGATGTGGATTACAAGTCGGTATCAGAAAAAGCAAGTTGGATTACTCCTGTGCCCGGTGGTGTTGGCCCAATGACCCGCGCCATGCTGATGAAGAATACCTTGTTAGCAGCGAAGAAATCGCTGTATCCGTAACAAAAACAGGCACGAATGTGCATCCGTGCCTGTTCAGTAACTCGTTAGAGTTGATTATAAAATAAAATGACTCAAATCGCGATCTTTCACGATGTGCGACAATTGTTTATCCACATAGGCTTTATCGATTGTAATCGTGCCTTCTTGAATGTCATCAGGAATCACAAAAAGCAATTCTTCTAGAACCGTACTTAAAATAGTATGCAATCGGCGAGCACCAATATTTTCAACGGAGCTGTTAACTTCAGCGGCAACACGTGCAATTTCACGAATGGCCTCATCAGTAAACTCTAAACTGATGTTTTCCGAAGCAAACATAGCTTGATATTGTTTGGTAAGTGCCGTTTGTGGTGTTGAAAGAATCTGATAAAAATCATCTTCCGTTAAGGAATTCATCTCCACACGAATCGGGAAACGTCCTTGTAATTCAGGAATTAAATCCGACGGTTTGGCCACATGAAACGCACCTGATGCAATAAACAAAATGTGGTCGGTTTTTACGACTCCATATTTGGTATTTACGTTCGAGCCTTCAACGATGGGGAGAAGGTCGCGCTGCACACCTTGTCGACTCACATCCGGACCACCACGTCCATCACCTGAAGAAGGAGAGGCGATTTTGTCAATTTCATCAATAAAAACAATCCCGGAATTTTGAACACGTTCCAACGCTTCTTGGGTAGCCGCATCTTGGTCAACCAACTTTTCGGCTTCCTCGGTCAACAACAAGGTTCGAGCTTCAGCAATTTTGATTTGCTTTTTCTTGGTCTTGGGAGGATTCAGATTACCAAGCATTTCCTGCAAATTGATGCCCATTTCTTCAATTCCCGCAGGACCAAAGATTTGAACCGAAGGTTTGCGAGATTTCACATCAAGCTCAATTTTACGCTCATCCAGCTCGCCCTTACGTAATTTCTCACGGAATTTTTCGCGAGTCCGTTGATTTAATTCTTCATCAGATGCGTTAGCAGGGTCGAATTCCTCATCAGAAGTTGAAAAACCGGTTTTTGTTACGGTTGAGGTCTTTTTCACCGGAGGAATCAAAATATCAAGAATACGTTCTTCAACCATTTCCTCGGCTTTTTTCTGTACGCGTTCCTGCATTTCTGATTTCACCATAGCAACGGCTGTATCGGTTAAATCGCGAATCATCGATTCTACATCGCGGCCAACATACCCAACCTCGGTGAATTTGGAAGCTTCTACTTTAATAAATGGAGCTTTTGCCAAACGAGCCATTCGGCGAGCAATTTCTGTTTTTCCCACACCGGTTGGCCCAATCAAAATGATATTATTCGGCATGATTTCTTCACGGATGCCTTCTTCGGCATTTAAACGTCTCCAACGGTTTCTTAATGCAATAGCTACGGAGCGTTTTGCAGCTTTTTGTCCGATGATGTACTTATCTAACTCAGAAACAATCTGACGCGGAGTTAAATTTTCAGGGGATATCGACATGTTAATTTCCTTCTTCAATTTCTAAAATCGTGAGATTATGATTGGTATAAATGCAAATATCAGCGGCAATGTGTAACGACTCTTCTACCATTTCTCGTGCTGTGAGATGAGTAGCATGTTTTTTTAAAGCGCGGGCTGCAGAAAGCGCAAAGGAACCGCCACTTCCAATAGCCAAAATTTCATCATCGGGCTCGATTACATCGCCCTGACCCGAAATAAGCAGCATTTTTTGTGCATTTAAAACGATAAGCAAGGCTTCTAATTTGCGTAAATATCTATCCTGACGCCAATCTTTGGCCATTTCCACGGCGGCGCGTTCGAGTTTTCCGCCATATTGATTTAATTTTTCTTCGAATCGTTCAAAAAGGGTAAAGGCATCGGCAGTAGAACCTGCAAATCCGGCTAATACTTTACCGCCAAATAGTTTGCGGACTTTGGTTACCGTGGCTTTCATTACGGTTTTGTCTAAAGTGGCTTGTCCGTCACCGCCAATGGCAACCTTGCCGTTATGTCTGATTCCAATTACGGTGGTTGCGTCGAGTTTAAACGTACTCATGAACTAATCTTTCGTTATCTAGTCTGTTGTATGATGTGCGGAAATTACCAATAATTGCGCCGTTTCGGGAATGTGTGTCAAAAGGGCGGAATTGTGTTCTCGAGTAGGACGATAAGGCAGGGGATGCATACCTACGACTCACAGTCATTGTATTGACTGTGAGTCGTTTATGTGAGGGTTGCAATACTTCTGCTCGATTTCAAGCTAACATAAAGTACTCACAGTGCTTCAAGTACTGTGAGTACTAAAAAACGGACAGTAAGCTTCACACTGTCATGGTGGCGAAAACCTTTAAGCAGAAACAAATCCTCAACGCTTATAAAAAATGAAATCAGTAGAAAGCGGTTGAACACCACATTGCTTAAACTCTAACGCAAGCTGACCCCTGTGATAGGTAGAATGATTCACCACATGAAACAAGATATCACGCACTGTGTTATGAAAAGCATCACCTTTTGAATTGGTATAATCAATCGTTTTATCCAAATCAATCGAATCGAGGATGCTAAGTGTTTGCTGATAATTTTCTTCATCAATCCGCTTAAAATCGGGAATTTCATGCAACTGCCAAACCATAAAAGGAGGGGGAGTCTGCTGAATTCTGCAATTCCAAATCCGATGTGCATTCAACATATGGCTGAACAATCGCACCGCATTCCCTTGCAAGGCATCAGCATGATTCAAAAAAGCACTCGCTAAAGCCTGATTGTAAAAATAACTGTACTTAACTAATTCAGTAAAAAAGGATGTCATAATCAAAAAAATACGTAAACAATTGAAATAAGATAAACGTGTTTGGTACGATTTAAAACCGCGAAAAAAACGTAAATAATAATCTGCTGCAAATTGATAGTTGCAGCAGATTGAATAAGCCTAAGCCGATTCAAGCTACTCAAGCGGGGAAGCCTTGGCGTATTTGGCCAAAGAGCATATCGACGCATGGATCCCTAATTTTGGGCAATACGTTCCCGAGCGCGAAGGATTTGTATTTGACAAAGACAAAAACCACTACAAATGTGTTAAATCTGGTGGCAACGGTGCGATTCTGACTTTTAAGGGAGAAAAGCAAGACTCCAAAGGGTACACCAAACGCACGTACAGAAGTAGCGAAAGTGATTGCCGCAGGTGTCCGCTTAGAGCCGAGTGCTGTGGAGCGAAAACCAACTTTAAAAAGATTGATGATTCGATCTACAAAGAGCATTACGACCGCATGCATAAGAAGCTCACCGAAAATCCGGAGAAAG
>CAZIQX010000162.1:0-5190 GCA_964541325.1 uncultured Chitinophagales bacterium
CACCTCCCTGCGCCGACATGTTAGCCACATTACCCATAAAAAAAGTGGTTGTAGCCATAACAGATCCGAATCCCCAAGTTTCCGGTCGCGGATTAGCCATTTTACGAGCAGCTGGTAAAGAAATCGAAATCGGAATACTGGCCGAAAAAGCAACTCAGCAGAATGAGTTTTTTTTGCATCATATTAAAACAGGTAAACCCTTTGTAACCCTAAAATGGGCTCAAACCTTGGATGGATATGTTGCTGCACCAAACGGAACATCTCAATGGATTTCCGGAAAACCGGCTAGAACCAAAGTTCATGAATGGCGTGCTCAATATGATGCTGTTTTAGTTGGTCGCCAAACGGCCAAACTGGATAATCCCTCGCTAACCGTTCGTTTGATTCAAGGCCGACAACCGAAACGTATTTTAGTAGATGGGCCCGGAACTTCATCAAGAAGCTTAAAATTATTATCCGATCAATTTGAAGAAAATACAATTGTTATAACCCATAACCCCGATTTTTTAAAAACCGAAGATCCTCTATTAGCTCTTCTTACTCCTGATTATTTTCGTGGGAAACGTATTCTTGTTGGTAAAAAAGAAGGTCACGCCGATTTGAATGAAGCCTTAATTCAATTGGGAAAAATGGGCATTGCTTCCATTTTGGTTGAAGCCGGTTCGCAACTTTCAACAAGTTTATTGAAACACAATTTGGTTGATAAACTCCATGTTTTTGTCGCACCTAAGCTAATGGGTGGTGGAAAACCGTCGTTAAGTGGTTTGGGTTTAACTCATATTGATGATGCGTTTTCATTAAAAAATATAAGTTGGGAACAAGTTGGTGAGGATTTATTGTTTACCGCATATCTCTAACGAAAGCAACTATGTTTACAGGAATTATTGAAACTTTAGGTACGATTAAAGCAAAACGACCACTTTCAGGTGGTATGGAATTGGATATTGAAGCCCCCTTTACTCATGAAATCAACGTAGATGATAGTATTTGTACATCAGGGGTTTGCTTAACGGTGGTTCGCAAGAAAAACCTGGTTTATACTGTTCAGGCAGTAGAAGAAACCTTGCGAAAAACCAGTTTAGGTTCTTTGAATGTGGGTGGTAAAGTGAATTTAGAACGTTGTTTAACGCCACAATCTCGCCTCGACGGCCACATTGTTCAAGGTCATGTGGATACCATAGGAACCATAACTTCTATTGAACATGAAGGTTCAAATTGGTTAATAACGATTCAGTACCCGGATTCCTTTCGCGATTTAATTGTCGGAAGAGGAAGCATTGCGGTTGATGGAATTAGCTTAACGATTGCGAGAGAATCAGGAAATACGTTTACCTTGGCCATTATTCCATACACATGGGAACACACAACTTTACACGAGCGAAAAACCGGTGATTCAGTAAATCTAGAGTTTGATATTTTAGGAAAGTACGTGGTGAGATTTTTGCAGAATCGAGCCGGAAACCACGACACGAAAGGCTTAACGGCTGAAAAACTAATAAACTTAGGGTACTAGATTTAATTTCTTGCCATTAACTTCAAATCTGTTTCGTAATACCGACCCTTGCGTAAAATCATAACTTGCACGGTTGTTCCGGATTTGAATTCTCTCAAAATCGCTTGAAAATGGGTATAGGAGTAGATACGTTCCTCGTTAAATTTTACCAAAACATCGCCGGGTAAAATACCAGCTTCATAAGCAGGGCCATCCTTGTTCACACTAAACACAAAAACGCCTTGTATCATCGGTAAACTGTATTGATAGGCTTGTTCAACCGTAATCGGACGCACTTCCATGCCCGGGTCGTAATCCAAGCTTACCTGACCTTTCTCGCGTAATTGACGAATTATTTTCAGAACGGTATTGCTTGGTATGGCAAATCCCAATCCCACAAAACCGCTGCTTGTGCCACCTGTGTAAATAAACGTGTTTACCCCGATTACTTGACCCAAACTGTTGCTCAACGGTCCGCCAGAATTTCCGCGATTAATAGCTGCATCGGTTTGAATCATATCCAAATACACACGAGGTTGTTGAGGATCGGGACGAAAATCGCGTTTAGTTGCCGAAACCACACCAACCGTGACCGAAGCTTGTCCATCAGAAAAAAGTCCGAAAGGGTTTCCCACTGCAATCGCCCATTCACCCACCATGATTTCATCAGAATCGCCAAACTCAACATAAGGGAATGCTTTACCGGAGATTTTAAGCAAAGCTAAATCCCCGTATTCATCTACACCAATTATCTGAGCTTCATAATCATCCCCATTTGAAAGGGTAACAATCACTTTATGAGGATTATCACCCAAAACATGCTGATTCGTAACCACATAGCCATCGTCCGAAACGATAAAGCCTGTACCAAGTGAATTAAACTCTCTCATTTGACCCGGTTCTACAAATAAACCGTAAAACAAATCCACTTTTAGTCGGTCGCGTTCTTTTACCAATTCCGTAACGCTGATACTCACAACTGCCGGTGATATTTTTTTTACCGCACGTGTGATTGCATTTTCTCGATGTGCTCGCAAGCTTGAATCCACACGAACAGGATTCTGTGCCGTAGTTGGAACAGAAATGGATGTTGCAAGAGACTCTAGAGAAGCTTTTTGAGCAGAACTCTCAATTGATGAGGTATTCCCTGAGCAGGAAATCATCAATAAAACACTTAAAAAAGCAGTTGTAGCAAATTGCATAAACACTGAATTTGGTGAAAGGACTTCAAACGCAGGCCAATAGTTGATAGTACATCAAGAAAAAAAGGATTCCAAATACTTAGGATTCAGATTGATACAATTCATAACCTTTTTCAAGAACGGATGAAATGGCTTCGTCCAAGGAGCCTTCAAACCAAGCGCCGGATGCCCGTACATGTCCACCACCACCATAAATTCTGGCCCAAAGATTACAATCGATAGCCCGTTTTGAGCGTAGGCTGAGTTTAATTCGTCCATCAATTTCAGCAAAGAGAACGGCTGCATCAACACCCTGAAGGCTAAGGGCGTAAGCTACAAAACCTTCCGTATCCGCATAGGTAGTTTGGGTTGATTTGAGCATTTCTTCTGTTATTGTGATGATTCCAATCTTACCTATACCGGGTGCTTGAACGGTCGTTAACGCTTTCCCAAGTAATTGAATTTGGTGCACATTTCTGTTGTCGTAGATTTTTTCATGAACTTCGGGAGGTGTAAATCGACCGCGACGAAGTAATTCTGAGGCAACGGTGTGAACATCAGGGGAAACGGAATCAAAACGAAACGAACCCGTATCGGTTACCAAGCCGGTGTACAAGGCCAAAGCGGGTTCTCGTTCCAATAAATCCATGTTGGTATTCATATACAAATGAAACACTAATTCAGCGGTTGAACAAGCTGTGGTTTGTGAAATCAACTGCTCGTACCGGCCTTCTGGATTGGGATGATGATCAATTAAATAAACCGGTTTTCCACAGGAATAAAGGTGTTCTCCAAACTGACCAAAACGTGAAGGCGCGTTACCATCAAGTACCAAAAAAGCATCACAGGAATTAACAAGTTCTTCGGTTGGTTTTTGAATAGGGAAAAAGTGTAATAACCAGGATAAGTTGGAAGGAATACTATCATCATTAAAAGCAAAAACTTTTTTTCCGAACTTGGAAAGCCAAATACTTGCGCCAATTTGTGAACCGATAGCGTCTCCATCGGGACGAATATGGCTGAAAACGCCAATTTTTTTGTGTTGTAGGATAGATTCAATAAATGCTTGCATGCTTAACCTTGATTAATGTGCCGGCAAATTTACCAAGCTCCTGCACAAGATGTGGTTTATTTTTCAAAACAGAGCACAAGTGGTGTATCTTTAAGCCAGGTAAAAGAGTTTACACGTTCAAAAAGCATGGATTCAAAAGCATCGGTACTGATTATTTGTGATGGGCATTTGCCCGATAAATTCTGGATTGAAACTGAATGTAAGCGTCATGATTATAGGGTTGCTTGTGATGGGGCAGGAAACACATTGATAGATTTAAACATACTTCCAAACGTAGTAATCGGCGATTTAGATAGTTTTGATAGGAGTTTAAAAACCGACTCCATTCAAATTATTCACGATATCGATCAAGAAACCAATGATTTAGAAAAAGCACTTCAATTTGTACGGAACAAAGGCTATGAGCGAGTAACTATTATAGGAGCATTGGGTAAGCGAACCGATCACACTTTAAAAAATTTATCGGTATTAATGCGATTTGACGAGCATTTTCCAAAGCTTATCATAAAAGATGAGTATGGAATTTCGTTCATGGCACGAAATAAAGTAGAAATGAAAGCGGAAATCGGAACGATTGTATCGTTGATCCCAATGAGTGGCGAGGTTGATGGTATAACCACAAAAGGGTTAAAATACGGTCTCTATTCCGAATCGCTTGCAAATGGTAAACGTGATGGAACATCCAATGAAATGATTGAAACTACCGCTGAAATCGAAGTCCTTTCCGGTAAATTGCTACTTTTCTTAGGTGTAAAACAAGAAGATTCCATCGTGTTTAACCGTTCCTGAAATGGGTTTAATCGACTACGCCCTTATAGCTTTTTATTTTTTAGTGTTGCTTGGAATAACGTTACTGGGCAAAGAGAAACAGCATGATGAGGCCGGATTTTTATTGGCAGGTCGCAAACTTACCTTACCGGCTTTTGTAGCTACATTGGTTTCTACTTGGTACGGAGGAATTTTAGGTGTTGGTGAATTTGGATATTCATTCGGAGTTTCGCAGTGGGTGGTTTTTGGGTTACCCTATTATGTGTTTGCGATTCTGTTTGCCCTTTTTTTTGTGAAATATGTACGAAAATCGCAAGCCTTAAGTCTGCCTGAAGCTATAGAACAGACCTATGGCTTACGAGCGCGTCAACTAAGTGCTTTTTTTGTTTTTGTGCTAACTTCGCCGGCGCCTTATATCGTTATGTTAGCCTTGCTTTTTCAGCTAATAATAGGTGTTGATGCTCATTATTCGTGGTATGCCATTGGCGTTACGCTTTTTTCCTTGTTTTATGTATGGAAAGGTGGTTTTTCTGCTGTTGTACGCACCGATGTGCTTCAAATGGTGTTAATGTATCTCGGTTTTACAGTATTAGTTTGGTTTGGATTTCGCCAATTTACTTTTTCCTTGAATTGGCTGGCTAGCTTGCCGGATTCACACCTTGATCCTACAGGAAACC
>CAZIQX010000162.1:5200-7949 GCA_964541325.1 uncultured Chitinophagales bacterium
TTGTGGACTTTTGTAGATCCCGGGTTTCATCAACGGGTTGCGGCCGCAAATTCAGAAAAAACAGCCCGAAATGGTATTCTTGTTTCCGTTTTATTTTGGTTGATATTTGATGTGCTTACCTTAACAAGTTCTCTTCTTGGGGTTGTCTTACTTCCGAATTTGAATGAAGCGGTAATGGTGTATCCTGCATTAGCAAAACATGTTTTACCGCAAGGTTATATCGGGCTTTTTTATTTGGGCCTGTTGGCAACAATCATGTCAACCTTGGATAGTTTTTTATTCTTATCGGGTCAAAGTTTGGGTAGAGACGTATTTCTATCAAAACATAGAGGGATTCATGCTACTCGTATTGGAATGATTCTTTCCGCAGTTTTTGGCATCATCCTAAGTTTGCTTTTCCCAAGTGTGATTGATCTATGGTTTGGAATAGGTACGATTATTATTCCGGCCTTATTATTTACTGTTTTGGGAAGTTTCGTGCCTTTTTTCCGCATCTCACAGAAATGGAATAAACGCATGATGATTACAGCTTTTTTAACTGCTGCGTTATGGCTTTGGGCTAAAACAATGTTTCCGGTTTACATGCCTGAACTGGAAGCTTTTTATCCCGGCATGTTCGTTGCTTTGCTTTGCTGGGTAGCAGGGAAACGAAAATCGGATTAAAGTCCACTGTATTGATAGGCTGCCCAATAATAAGGGTGGGCATATCTTCTCGATTGAATCAGCTGTTTTTGAGCTTCATGAAAAGCCTTCATTTTATAATTGCTTTGTAAAGTGCTTGAGAAATAGGATGATATTTTTTCCCAAAATGTATCATTTTCATATAGATTGTAATAAAACATGCGCATGAACTCTGCCGAACTCTTATCGTTGATTTTCCACAAGCTTGCAATAACTGCTTGAGCACCAGCTATTTGCCACGATTTATGCATTCCCCAAATTCCCTCGCCTGAAACATATTCACCGGCAGCTGTTTCGCACGAACTTAAAACAACTAACTCGGCGGGAATACGATTTTCACGTAACTGATTAGGAAAGAATAAACCCTCAATTTCATCTTGGTTAAAGGAGAAAACAAGTCTGTTTTGGTCAGGGCTGGCTTCGGTTAAGCCATGAGTTGCAATATGATAAAATCTAAATCGGGTTGATTCGTAATTCGAGATAAAGTTAGACACCGAAGCCGCTTCTCCTTCTAAAACGGTGGCTTTATAACCAGTTTCTAAAATGGCCTTTGTTTCTATGGCAGAATAGGGTAAAGGGCTCCAAGAGTTGAGTTTGCCAAACATTGGATTGGAAACGATAAGGGCGTCTTCATCCCAAAAAAAAGATGCGTTTTCTGCCAGTTGTTTAGCACTTACAAACGAGCTTAAATGTGTTACATTCGTTTTTTCAGCTAAAAAAGAGCCATTGTATGTGAGTGATGAAAACGGAAGTGTTGCATATTGTCCATCAGTGGACAAAAACAGATGTTCGTATGAAAAAATATCCTTTTGCAGCTCACCTAAAATAAGTGCACTTAATGAATCGGAAAGGGCAAAGTTCCAGAGTGTATCTGGTGATGCAACCATGCGATTATACACCTCTATGGATTGTTTTTGAGCTGATGTAAAAGGGAAAAAAACAGGTTTTGCTTGTTGGTTATCAATAAGCAAAAACAAAATTCCATGAGGGGTTTCCAGTTGATGTAGAAAAGCTGCTCGTTCAGGTAAATCGTCTTGTACATCTTGAATGGAATAATCTAACGAAGCCCATTCAGTATTAGTAACGGTTTGTTCGGGTTCAAGGGCATCGAGTTGTAATTGTAAAGAGGCACTATTTTCGGTGTGATTTCCCCCATTCTTAAGTTTTTCTAAGCTGATTTGTTCTTCAAGTTGCTTTTGAAGGATAAGCAAACTATCACTTTGGGCTGTTGAATTTCCAACAAGTAAAGCAGTTTGAGAAATATGTCCCTTAATCAATTCATTCATCAAGAATAAAAAATCAGCATCTAAGTACGATTCAGAAATAGAACCAATCAGTTTTTTTAAACTTGAAACAGATTTTTCAGCGTAAAGTGCCTTAAAGTAAGGATTTGATAGACTTGTAGATCGAGCTTCGTTAAAAATGGAAACAAGTTGTTGAGATTTTAATATGGCTAGTGAAGCATCGAGCTTACTTGTTAAATAGGCATCATAAAAAATCTTATAAAACGGGTTTAAGGCAAGTTCTGTTTTATTGAACGCCGTGTCAATAAATGCTTTTGCTTTTTCGGTTTCACCCGATTCAATTAAATATTCAGCTCGAATGACCGGGTTAAC
This sequence comes from uncultured Chitinophagales bacterium, assembly GCA_964541325.1. Taxonomy (GTDB): domain Bacteria; phylum Bacteroidota; class Rhodothermia; order Balneolales; family M1805; genus M1805. The sequence continues at coordinate 7,498 of CAZIQX010000162.1, forward strand.
GGTCCAATCTAAAAAGCCTTGTACATTGATAGAATCGAGGTAATGAATCACTCGGTTTGCCTCTTGTTTATCCCCTTTGGCAACAAGAACAAACAATCGGGTTTGTTCAATTTCGGGAATCAAATAATCGAGTTTAGCTGATTGGGTAACTCGTATAGCTTCAGAAAACAGGGAATCTGCCCGGGCATAATCTGAGGCATATTGTGAGTTATAGGCTAAGAAACGATATGCAAGAACAATATCAGCATAAAAACGTTCTTTTTGGGCAATTTTTAAGGCTTTATTGAAGTAAATTTCTGCTTCCCGATAGCGTTTAAGCTTTGTGTATAAATCACCCAAATTTAGATACCCTGCATAAATAGCCGATTTTGCATTCGTAGTTTCAATGATTTGAATGGAGTTTTTTAGATAATAAATGGCTTTTTGAAACTCTTTTGTCTGTCCATAATTGT
>CAZIQX010000163.1:0-4708 GCA_964541325.1 uncultured Chitinophagales bacterium
TTTCCAACTGCGTAGCCGCTCCATATTCGCTTGTCATCACATACATTGAAAGGTCGGCAATATCTACACTTTCGGTATCACTTAGACCAATACCACTCATTTCCACAATGATGAGATCAAAACCTGCCACTTTACACAATTCGATGCTTGCCTGAATAGCTGCACTTGTAGCACGATTATCGGAACGAGTAGCCAGGCTGCGCATGTAAATTCGCTCCGGATTGAGGCTGTTCATACGAATCCTATCCCCCAATAAAGCGCCACCTGTTTTTCGTTTTGATGGATCGATAGAAATTACAGCAAGGGTTTTATCTTCAAATTCGGTTAGAAAACGACGAATGACTTCATCCGTTAAAGAGCTTTTTCCAGCGCCGCCCGTTCCGGTAATTCCAACAACAGGAATGGTTTTCTCAGGAGCTTTTAAGGCTTCATTTCCAATATTAAGCTGATTATCAGCAAAGAAAATATACTGTTCGTGTGCATTTTCAAGCGCTGAAATAGCACGAGCTAATTTTTTAAAATCTCTGTTATACAACTCCTCTTTCGTAAATGAGGCGATTTCATTTACATCATAATCACATTTTTTAAGCATGAGATTGATCATACCTTGAAGGCCCATTGAGCGACCGTCTTCAACTGAGAAAATTCGTTTTACACCGTAGGCGTGCAATTCATCAATTTCCTGCTGAACGATAACGCCACCGCCACCGCCATACACCTGAATATGTGGACTTCCAAGCTCTTTCAACAAATCAACCATGTACTTGAAATACTCCATGTGTCAGCCTTGATACGAACTAACTGCAATCCCCTGCACATCTTCCTGAATGGCCGTTTGAACGATTTCCATCACCGAGCGATTATGACCTAAGTGTATCACTTCGGCGCCTGAACTTTGCAAAATACGTCGCATAATGTTAATTGAGGCATCATGACCATCAAACAAACTGGCTGCGGTTACGAAACGGATTTTATGCTTGGCTTGATAAGGGCTTACTTCCATCATAGAAAAACAGGTAATAATGTTTATTTGCGGCGCAAAGATACCGAAATTGCCCAAAAAACGAGTAAAAAGCGCTTACAGCACCTGTAAACGCTTGTAATAACTTAAGCTAGCATGTGTTAAAATTTGATTTCCAATTCTGAAATCATTTTGGGTTTAATAGCAACCTTTGGATTGATATAAAACCACTCAGGTCGTTTGAATGGTATAATAGACCCCGAATCCCATTTATCATTTTGATTTTCATCCCTAAAAACACGAACCAATACACTAGCATCATTGATTTGGGAAATAGTTAAAACAGAATCGTTTGAAATGACTCTTTTATAATAGTTTGCGCCGGAAATTTCAGTAATCCATACACCCGTAGAATCTGCAAATGGAAATCGAATGCTTAACTCGCCCAATTCATCAGCTTGTATAATTTTAGGACTATGAGTTAAATAATTTTGCGTTGCAGGATTGTAAATGCGAAATTGATAGGATAAAGCGGCGTCCCAAACGTTTTCAGGAAAAATCAATAGCGTGTTTTTTTCAATTCTAACAAATGAATAGGGATTTAATTGATTTTCTTGTTCGATAATGGTTAATGAATCCAAAATTTGAGAGGAAACCACGCCATTAAAAAGAACGTTCAATGTGTCATTGGTTGCCAACTGTTCTTTGGGATTCACCTCCAAAATCCTTAGCAAAGAAGTATCCTTTAATGCTTCACCTTCAATGCGTAAATCGTTGCTCTCCAACGTATTACGAAACTGATCCTGAAAGGGTAACGAAGGGAATGCATAGCTCGAATCTGCTGCTAAAACGGATTCGCTTAAAGCCCAATACACGGTTGGATTTTCAGGTTCAGTATAGGCCACCCAAAATGAAATGCTATCTGAGTTGGAGACGGCAAAAAAACTAGCCGGTGGAACAGGATACACCGGTTCTGAAAATCGCAATCGTAAACGATTGGCTGCAAATAATCCAATTCCATCAAGACGTGGTTTAACCGTATCTGGACGCAAATAATGCAAGGCGGAAAGTAAAATCGTGGAGTCTTTTATTGCCGTAACCGTTTCAATAACTGCAGGTTGTGCCCACTCAAAGGAATCCCATGTACGATTTCGATTTACATCTTCTACCAACATAATCTTAAACGTTTGCTCAGGTAGATACGCAAATTTTGCCAAGCCGGAAGTATCCGTTTCTGCTGTATATAAGGCTTTGTCGGTGAACGATTTATCTGATGGAATCAAAAATACTTTTACATTTTCTGCCCGCAATCCGTCTTTAGCATGTAACACAGGAATATGAATTTGTGCGGTATTGAGTACATTACCTGTAGAAAGGGCTAATTTAAAAGGTTCTTTAAGTTTATTGTTTTTAAAATCGGAAAGATTAACACCCAAGGTAGCCACAATGGTTGTTTGTTCCGGCAAGGGATTCTCAAATTCAACGATAACCGATTTCCCTTTAAACTTGATTTTATAGGCAACATCTACATTGGGTTCAATGCGAAACGCTTGTCGAAAAGCGGCTTGTTGCACGTATTCATCAAAATCAAAACGCAAAGAATTTTCAGTAAAATTGAGTACCCCATTTTCGGGATTCGTTTTTAAAACAACGGGTGGTTCTTTATCGAGTGGTCCTCCGGTAGGCATTCTTGGATTGGCACAACTCGAAATAAGGATGGAAAAAAACAACAATAACAGGTATCTCATGAGCGAACAGAGAATAATAGGTAAATAGTAACCGCCATCGTACCCAAGATTAACGTTGGTTCAAGCCATGAATGCAACTTAGCATTCTCCTTTTTTTCAGCAACTTCCCAAAACTGACTCCTTCTTTCGGGGTAATCTGAAAGTAAAAACTCTTGTGACTGGATAACAACTCGTTTCGATTGAATTAAGGTGTTGTTAACAAATACTTTAAACAAAACTACTCCTGAGGCTTCAACAGTAGCTTTAGAAACCCCAAAATTGCCTTTGGTCTCCACTACAATCACATGAACATTGGAATCCGCTTCCAGCATTAGATTAAGTTTACGCTGAGTTAACAACCGCTCGATAGCGAATGTTAAATCGGGATGAGTTGTATTAACCTTCCATGTATCAGTGAGCGAGTGTTCCTCAAAAAATTGATGAATTTCGAGTTCAACACGTTTAATGAGCCATGAATCAAACGATTGGGCATGCAAAATGGTGCAATAACACAGTAAAAACAGACTAACTAAAATGAATTTGATGCGTAGGTGCATGCCGTTAAGTTACAGGTTAAATTCCAATCAGGTAACTAATTTCAAACCATTAAAATAATTGTTTGAAATTCAACATTTTTGAACTGAATATCATACCTTAATAGGGAGTTTTTACACAAATTTGCTTATGAAATTCGGAGTGAAACATATCGTTTTCGGGGGAATTTTTTTAGGGATGTCCTGTGCCGCACACTACAATTTAGATCAAGCACAAGTATCTGTTAGAAACTCATTTACAGGTGGTAATTTTACCAATACCATTTCATTGGTTGAAAATCTGGAAAAACAACAAGTTTACAAACCCAAGGACCGCTTGTTATTGCATCTTGAAAAAGGGACCGCCTATCACTTTGCAGGTGACTATAAAAAAAGTTTTGCTGCTTTTGAAGAAGCCGAACGAACCATTGAAAACAATTATACCAAATCCGTTGCAAGAGGTATTCAATCGTTTTTGGTAAATGATAATATGCTTGTTTACGATGGTGAAGATTACGAAGATGTGTATGTAAATGCTTTTAAAGCATTGAATTTCCTTCACATGGGCGATGTTGATGGCGCATTAGTCGAAGCCCGACGAATGAGTTACAAAATCGAAAACCTGAATGTGCGTCACAATGGCATTTCTTCGGCTTTGGCAAAAGCTAATACCACAAAAGGGGTTAATTTTGAAACCGGAAAAGCCGAAATTCAAAGCTCTTCCCTATCACATTTTTTATCTACCATACTTTTTACCAAAACCTATCGTGATGATAATGCTCGAATCGAGTTTGAGCGTTTACAAAGCACCTTTGCCAATCAACAGTTGTTCTCTTCTAAACCTTTAGGCAGAACAGATTCACTGGAAAAAATTAAAAATCCTGATCAATACAACACCTTATTCATGGCGTTTAGTGGAAGAGCGCCGGAAAAACGGCAAAGTGATACCCGATTGTATTTGGATGAAATTGATACGTACATAAAAATATCCGTTCCAAAATTGCAGATGTTTCCTTCCGAGGTGTATCAGGTTCGAGTCCGCACTGCTGATGGAAAACAAACTCTGTTGCCTTTAATCGAACAAATGGACCATGTTGCTAAAGAGATCTATAAAATCAAAGAGCCCATCATCTACGCACGTACCTATGTACGTGTAGCTGCAAAAATTATCGCCGGAAAGGTAGCTGAAAAAGAGGCAAAAGATGATGATAATGAAGTTTTAAGCGGATTCTTAAACGTACTCACTAAAGTTGGCGTTGAAGCCACTGAAAAAGCCGATTTGCGTGGTTGGCAATCTATGCCCGGCGAAGTGTATGGCTTTGTGATGAATTTACCGGAAGGTGAACAAAGCATTTATGTGGATTACCTGAGTGCATCAGGAGCCGTGTTATATACGGAAGAACGAAACGTTATCGTTACCTCTCAAAACCCTTTACATCTAGTTGAAACCATCTATTGGAATTAATATGAGAACAAGTATCATTTTC
>CAZIQX010000163.1:4718-7898 GCA_964541325.1 uncultured Chitinophagales bacterium
TCATTTTCTGCATTTTATTCAGCTTTTTAGCCTGTTCAGCTCCAAGTACTGCTCAAAAGAAAGGGAAATTGCCGGGGTGGATTGAACAGCCTTACAAGAAATATGATAAATCGCAGTATTTATTGGCTGTTGGTAGTGGTTCAGACGCACAAGCCGCTCAGAATAATGCCTTGATGAATCTTTCGCGCATTTTTCAGGCCGATGTAGATGCAGACCAACGTTTATTTGAAGAAATTCGTGAAGTGAGCAAAAATGGAAAATTAACATCCGTTGATGAGGCCTCTTCTCTGATTAATAGCATCCGAATTGGTACAAAACAAGACATCAAAAATTCAAAAATTCTGGAAACCTATACCGGTAAAGATGGACAAGTAACTGTTTTAGCAGGAATTGAGCGCAAACCAACGGCACAATTATATCAATCTGAGATTGAAAAAAACGAAGCCCAAATTGTGGAATTAGAATCAAAATCGAATGAGGAAACCAATCCGGTACGAAAATTAGCTCGTCTTCAGGAAGCATTTGTATTGGCAAAAATGAATAATCGTTTAGCTGCTCAGCGTGAAATTATTTTGGAGCGTCCGGGAAGCGGTCTGGAATTGGAATCTTACAAACGAGTGAAGGAATCGGTTGAACAGCAAAAACGAGCAACAAAAGTGCTTATTTCCGGCGATGATCTAAGCGACGAAATGCGTGCTGCAATTACGGAAAGTTTTCAAAAAGAAGGTTTTGAAGTTACGAATGATAAAACCGATGCAGCTTTAGATGCCCAAACCACGTTTGTTCGAGAAGCTATTGATTTGGGTCGCGATGACGCACAATTTGTAAAGTGGACTTTAAGTATTCAAGTGATGGATTTACAGGAAAATCGCTCCTTTTTAACCTGGCAGGAAGAGAGTCGGGATGGCTCAAAAACACAAAAGGAAGCTTTTTTACGTGCCGAATTTAATGCCAAGCGTAAAGTGACCCGCTCATTTGGAAAAAAATTAAACAATCAATTCTTAGCATACTAAACCGATGAAATACCTAACTCTATTCTCTATTGGAATTCTTTTCTTGATTCAATCATGTGCTACACCTTCGAGTGTTGTTTCTCGCGTTTCAACAGATACACAAACTGATTTATCCGGTCGTTGGAATGATACCGACGCTGATATGGTGGCCAAAGAGATGATGAATGAAATGATGATGTCGCCCTGGATTTCAAAGTTCCGTGATAGCGAAGAACGTGATCCAGTTCTTATTGTTGGAAAAGTTCGTAATGAAAGCATGGAACATATCGATTCAGATGTGTTTACCAAAGACATTGAGCGCGAATTGATTAACTCCGGTTCTGTAAATTTTGTTGCGCGTCCTGACGAACGAAAACAACTGCGCCAAGAGCGGGAAGAACAACAACAGTATGCGTCTTATGAAAGTATGAAAAACCTTGCACAGGAATTAGGTGCTGATTTTATGATGATAGGCAATATTAGCTCTATAATGGATCAAAATGTGAGTGGTAGTAAAATTGCGGTGTTTTACAGTGTAAATTTGGAGTTGATCAATGTAGAAACCAATCAAAAAGTGTGGATTGGCAATAAAAAGATTAAAAAGTTAGTGGATAGAAAACGATTTAATTAAAACGAGCCTCGAATTTAGTATCACTTATCACGTATCTCGCGGACGTCCACGTCCGTGAGTTTTTACCACAGGCGAAGACGCCTGCGGCATAAGTAGAACTTCCTATCACGTATCTCGCGGAAGTCCACGTCCGTGAGTTTATGCCACTGGCGAAGACGCCTGCGGCATACGTATAGTTTGTTTTGCTAGTATCTCGCGGATGTTTACGGCAGTGAGAAATTGCCACAGGCGAAGACGCCTGCGGCATACGTGTAGTTTGTTTTGCCAGTATCTTGCGGATGTTTACGTCCGAGAGAAATTCTAACAGGCAAAAAATCGAATAATTACAACACAATCAAACTATGAACAGGAGCATGTTGAGCGAGTTTCTTCTGCCCTTCTAAAAATCCCAATTCAATAATAAACGAATAACCAACAACTACTCCACCTAATTGTTCAACCAATTCAGTGGCAGCGGCAGCAGTTCCACCTGTTGCAATTAAATCATCATGAATAACCACACGCTCGCCGGGTTTAATGGCATCGGAGTGCATTTCCACACGATCTTTGCCGTATTCAAGTTCATACTCTGCAAAAATTTTATCAGAGGGCAATTTATTGGGTTTACGAACAGGAACAAATCCTGCATGTAAATCAGCTGCCATATTCGTACCAAAAAGAAAACCACGCGACTCTAACCCAACAACCACATCAACTTGAATATCACGAAACGGCATTACCAACATTTCAGTGGTTAAACGCAAAGCCTCCGTATTCTTAAGTAAAGGAGTTATATCTTTAAACTGAATTCCCGCTTTGGGAAAGTCAGGAATGGTTCTGATTAAGGAATTAAGGTAATCAATAATGGCTTTTTGATGATTTTGCATAAGGCTTATAGTATCTTAGTTCGGCACGAAAATAATCAAAATATCTGCATGAAATCGCATCAATTTTACATGAAGCTCGCTCTTGAACAAGCGCAATTAGCTTTTGATCGCGGTGAAGTTCCGGTTGGTGCCGTTCTAGTAAAAGATGATGCGGTGATTGCATCTGCACATAATCTCATAGAAAATCAACAAGATACCACAGCACATGCTGAGATGTTAGTTATTCAAAAAGCAACCCAGCTCCTTCAGAATAAATACCTTACGGGTTGCACTCTTTACGTTACATTAGAGCCTTGTATCATGTGTAGTGGTGCTTTAATCTGGTCTAAAATTGATCGCATTGTTTTTGGAGCGATGGACGCTAAAGTTGGTGCCTGTGGATCTCGATTTCATTTAGTACAAGAATCAGCTAATAACCATCATATTGAAGTAATTCAGGGAATCCTCGAAACAGAGAGTGAAGATCTTTTGAAACGTTTTTTTATCAAACTAAGAAATGAGAAGGGATAAATGATAAATGATAAATGAGAAATGATAAATGAGAAATGATAAATGATAAATGATAAATGATAAATGATGAATGATGAATGAGAAGTGATAAATAATGCCCGTGAAGTTGCCCGCGAAGCGTATACTGCCCCCCCCCCCCTGCCCCCCGGCCACCCAACCCTGCCAACAGAACACTGCACAC
>CAZIQX010000164.1:0-479 GCA_964541325.1 uncultured Chitinophagales bacterium
TGCGGCTACCGGACAGTTTTTAGATAACGATAAGTCTCCTGCTCGTCGGGTTGGTCAGATTGATAACCGTGGTTCGCATTTCTATTTGGCCTTGTATTGGGCGCAAGAACTGGCTAATCAAACAAAAGATGCTGAACTCAAAAGCATATTTGAACCCATTGCAAAAGCATTATCTGAAAAAGAAGAGCAGATAAATGCCGAATTGATTGGTGCACAAGGCAAACCACAAGATATTGGCGGGTATTATCATCCGGATCATGCAAAAGCAGAAGCTTGTATGCGTCCGAGTGCAACGTTAAATGCCATTATTCAATCAATTTAAAACATAATACCAGTTTATCTAAAAGGCTGATAATCCCCATTATCAGCCTTTTTTTTTTGGGGGGGGGAATTTAATTACCCAGATTTAAGTTTTTGTGAATTTGTTTTAAAGCAAATCAGCCGGATTCATTTTAAGGAACTATTGCCAAGGAATACCG
>CAZIQX010000164.1:489-5415 GCA_964541325.1 uncultured Chitinophagales bacterium
TCTTTTTGAAAACGGTTATGCCTCGATTGCTACTTCTCCCGCCACTTTTAACTTCAATAGCAATTATTTGATTACCTTTTTGAATCACAAAATCTACTTCGTCATTCACTTCTCTCCAATAGAATAATTCTAGTTCCCCTAATTGATAGGATCGCATTAAATGAACACCAACCACGGATTCAACGATTCTCCCCCATTCAATCGGATTCAAAGTAACATCGCTAAATTGTTGAGCGCTTATCGAGCTCTTTAATGCCATATTATGTACTTGCCACTTTGGACTTGATGAACGTTGCCTTATAATATTTGGACTAAATTTCTCAATTCCACTTACCAAACCTGCTGACTCTAATAGTTCTTGATAATGACTCAAGGTTGTTGTATTCCCAGCATCGACCAATTGACCCAAAATCTTTGTGTAGGACAATATTTTTCCAGAATTTGAGCAGGCTATTTCAAATAAGTTTCTAAATAGCGCAGGTTTTTGAATGGTGTTCATCATAAATACATCCTTAGAAATCACTGATTCTACCAATGAATTCCGCACGTAGTCTTTCCACCGCTTTTCATCATGAATGAGTTCAGCACTTCCTGGATAGCCCCCAAACCAAGCGTATTCATTTGCTGAAAAATCAAAGGCTTCCTGCATTTCTGCAAAACTCCATTGTGGCACCCGAATCTCTTCAAATCTACCAGCAAGAGACTCACTTAATCCTTTTTGAAGCACTATTCTTGCAGATCCAAGTAAAATTACTTTTATCGGAATGTCTTGCATGGAGTCTTCATCCCACAGTTTTTTTACCATGCTACTCCAATCCCCAATTCGCTGAATTTCATCTATTATGAGAATAGCTTCATGCCATTTGTTTGCTTGCAATCTTAGACGAAGAGAATTCCACTGCTGCTCAATCCAGTTTACATTATTCTCTTGCGTTTCATCTGCTGTTACAAATAAATAAGGTGTTTGTAATTTTTTAGTTAGCTGCTTGATAATCGTAGTTTTCCCAACCTGTCTTGGCCCCAACAAAACCTGAATGAACCGCCTTTTTTCGTTCATCCTTTTTTCCAATATCAATAACTGATTTCTTTCGATTAGATTTGCCATAGGTAGTATTGCTTTGTATAGAATTGAGCATATCAGGCTTTAGAACAAAATAGATATATATTTTACTCAATGCAATGAGTTATTTTACTCAATACATTGAGTTATTTTACTCAATAGACCTAAATCTTCCTTTAAGTATCAAAGTGATTGATACAATTCTTCCCAATCTTGAATGACCGAACCCATTTGAAATGTTGAAGCACGTTTGATTGCTAATAAACTCCATCTATTCAGTAACTCTGAATTTTTTCGAACTCTTTTAATTAATTCTGCTACATCTTTGGGATCACGTTTTTTAAGTAATTCACCCGGATTATCTTCTCCAATTGGAAGTAACTCAAACGGACCGCCCCCATTTTCCGGATAAAAACCTATCACAGGCGTCTGATGCGCCCAAGCCTCTAAAATGGTTAAACCGAACGGTTCTTGTCGTGAACCAAAATACATCACATCTATTGAATTAAAGAAACTCAGTTTATCACTGATACGACCAAGAAATTCAATGTTTTGAAGGTTTAGTTCTTGAATACGAGCTTTCAATTGTTTGATGTATCGCTCATCACCATCTCCAGCAATTTTAAATTGAATAGGTTCTTCTCTTAAGCGTGATACGATTTCGATGAAGGAATCCACCCCTTTTTCATAAACCAAACGTCCGAGAAAGCCAACTGTAAATTGGCGATTGATTTCTTTTTTTAGTTGTGATGAGTCCGGCAACTTCACACCATTAGGAATCACACTAACTTTATGATTATCATGTAAATACGATGAAATTACTTTAGCATTGTACTTACTTACACAAACAATTCGTCGATATCGAGGCAAAAGAACTTTTTTGAAAAATCCTTCTTTTAGCGTTCGTTTATCATCCGGACTCTCTTTTACCGGTTCAAATTCGTTATGATAATGCAGAATCGCTTGTTTCGACCATGTTGTAAACAAATAACCCGCGGACCAAATTCCACCAAAATGATCATGAATCACATCCGGCTGAATTTCATCTACTAAGCGGAGCAATTTGAAGATTGCTTTGGGGTCGCCGCTAAATCGGGCATGTAGCTCAAATTGTTTAATCTGGGATTCGTTGGGTTTTCCGGCATAATAAAACAGCCAAACTACTTCATGATTCTTTTTCAGCTCATCGGTAAGTTGCTGCATAACGGTTGGCACACCGCCGTTACTCCATCGATCAGCTATAAAAAGAATTTTCATTGGTCTAAAATAACTTTTCGAGACGTTTTGGGTCGGAATTCCACTCTTTTTTTACCCAATAACTTTCTGAATCGCGTGAAAACTTGAGATGCATGCTTTTGTTAAAGTGACCTCGTTTTACTAAACCAATTGGAGTCATAACGCCATAATATACAATCGTGATGATGACTTTGGTCATGATGAGTCCCAAAATGAGCGCTAACAGCATCCAAACTTTATAAATAGGAATCAGGAGTTGATAGCGAACTAAACCAAGCATCAAAAACACTCCACCAAAACCCATCGAATAAAAGGAAGTGCTATTTAAACTTTCATGTTTATAGTAAATGAACCCGGGAATGATGAGTAATCCGATAACAGCAAAAAGCCAAGCAAATTGTTTAACTCGTTTTGGAGCGGTATCAATTTCGTTAAGGAGTGATTTTAGCATGGGTTACTATTTGATGAAATATCTTTAAAACTTTCAGCGTCCAAATCATGAAATATCCCAACAAAATTAAAAGAAGAAACCTCATTTGAATAAGCTATTTCCATCTTATCTAAAAATTCATCTAAACGAGTACGTTTATCATCTGACAATGATTTAACTCGATTCAAAATTCTTTTTTTATGTTGGCTTGTAGTAGTACTCATCGATTGTTTTTTTTGAAATGTAACGAATCAATTGAATTAATCAAGATTTAATCCAATTCAAATTCGTTTTTCCAACTTTCATCTTTCTCGATTAGTTTCTGTTCCTTTTTATACAGAATGCAGTTTTCGAGTACCAAAACATCCATTTCAGTTCGCATAAAACAGCGAAATGCATCTTGAGGTGTACACACAATTGGCTCTCCTCTCACATTAAACGAGGTATTGATTAATACCGGAACTCCCGTTTTTTGGAAGAATGTATCAATCAAATGGTAGTAACGTGGATTGGTTTCTTTGTGAACCGTTTGTACGCGTGCTGAATAATCCACGTGCGTAATCGAAGGTAAATCTGAGCGTTTTTGATACAACTTTTCCATGCCCGACTTTCCATCCTCCACATCGTAGCAGCGCTCTTTTTTTATCGGAGCAACCAACAACATATAAGGTGATTCCCGATCGAGCTCAAACACATCCGTAACGTGTTCAGCTAAAACCGATGGCGCAAACGGACGAAAACTCTCTCTATATTTAATTTTGAGATTTAAGGTTTTTTGCATGCTTTCTGAGCGAGGATCACCTAAAATGGAACGCGCTCCTAATGCTCTTGGACCAAACTCCATGCGTCCGTTAAACCAACCAATTACAATCTCAGTAGCCAATAAACCCGAAACAGTATCAAATAAAGTCACATCGCTTTCGAAGTGATAAGGTATTTGCTCGGAATTAAGCCAAGCTTGTATTTCAGCGTTGGAAAAAGAGGGGCCTAAATAGCTTCCTTGCATGGCATCGGGCAGATATTTACGGGGTGAAATTCCTGCATGGTATTCTTCATCGTTTAATGATGAATCTTCTATGTTTGCATTATGCTCTTTCAGTGAGGCGTTACGTATTTCTTTCGCCTGTTCAGAATTTGAGAGCGTTTCTTGATGCTTTGTTACATCTGAATTCGAATGAACAAAGGTTCCATTGCCTGAACTTACTTTTCGTTCATTTCCCAAATAGGAATACCAACCCACTAAAGCCGCACCCAAAGCTCCACCTGCATCACCGGCGGCGGGCTGAATCCAGAGTTCATCTACAATACCACTTCGTAAGATTTCGCCATTTCCAACACAGTTTAGTGCTACGCCACCTGCCAAACACACATTTCGAGAACCTGTTTCTTTTACGGCCGTTTTGGTCATGCGCAACATAATTTCTTCCGTAACTTTTTGTACTGAAGCAGCCAAATCCATTTCTCGTTGTGTCAATTTTGACTCTGATTTCCGTGGTGGCCCTCCAAATAATCCATCTAATTTTGATGATGTCATTTTGAGTCCGGCAGCAAAATCGAAATACTCCATATTCATGATAAACGAGCCATCTTCTTTTAAATCAATGAGATGATCGTAGATTTGTTGTGCAAAACGAGGTTCACCATAAGGCGCTAAACCCATCACTTTATATTCTCCGGAATTCACTTTAAAACCGGTATAATAGGTAAAGGCAGAGTACAAGAGTCCTAACGAATGAGGAAACTGCAATTCATGGGTGAGTTTAAGTTGATTTCCATCACCATATCCAATTGAACTTGTAGCCCATTCCCCAACTCCGTCCATCGTTAAAACCGCTGCTTTTTCAAAAGGTGATGGAAAAAAAGCCGAAGCGGCATGAGATTCGTGATGCTCCGGATAGATTACTTGAACGTCTTTATCGAGTTGTTTTTGAATGTGATCCGAAATCCAAATCTTGTCTTTAATCCATATAGGTAAAGATTTCCAAGCTGATTGAATCCCTTTGGGAACAAATCCCAAATAGGTTTCTAAAATGCGTTCAAATTTGAGAAAGGGTTTATCATAAAAACACACTAAATCGATGTCGGCGTGTTGTAAGCGCGCTTCTCGCAGACAATATTCAATGGCATTTGTAGGGAAATTCGGATCGTGTTTTTTTCGTGTAAATCGCTCCTCCTGAGCCGCAGCAACGATTTTTCCATC
>CAZIQX010000164.1:5425-7804 GCA_964541325.1 uncultured Chitinophagales bacterium
TTCCATCTTGCACTAAAGCTGCTGCTGAATCATGGTAATAACAGGAAATGCCAAGAATGTTCATCTGATTTACTGATTTTTTATCACCAAAAAATTCCCAATCGCCAACACATCCATCTTAGTTCTCAAATAACAATCAATTGCATCGGCGGGAGTACAAACAACAGGTTCATTTTCATTGAAAGAAGTATTTAAAACCACTGGAACTCCGGTCTGCTTTCCAAAAGCTTCAATCAATCCATAATAACGTGGATGATGCTCCTTATGCACGGTTTGCAATCTCCCACTTCCATCAACGTGTGTTATAGCCGGTAAAACCGGACGTTTTTCCTCTTTCACCTGATACACCATGAGCATTGTTGGCGCCGGATAATCTTGTTCGAAATATTCTCCAATAGCAGAATCAATCAACGAAGGAGCAAACGGACGAAAATTTTCACGCTTTTTGATGCGCGCATTCAAGATGTCTTTCATATTGGGATTTCGTGGATCGGCAACGATAGACCGCGAGCCTAAAGCCCTTGGCCCCCATTCCATTTTTCCCTGAAACCATCCTACTACCAAGCCCTCAGCAACTAGTTTGGCTGTTTTTTCAAATAACTCAGTTTCTGAAACTTCCTCAAATTCGGTCACTCCGGCATCTAATAAGGCTTGCTTAATTTCATCATTGCTGTACTCCAAACCCAAATAGGCATGTTCAATGGGTTGTTTAGCTTCATGTTTTAATAATTGATGATACACGTATTGTGCAGCGCCTAAACTTGTTCCTCCGTCGCCGGCATTGGGATGAATATATACTTCACGCACATCAGTTTCGAGACGAATTTTGCCATTCATCACCGAATTTAAAGCCACTCCACCGGCCAAACATAACGTTTTACTTTGATATTTATGGGATAACTTTTGAATCATATCCAAGCACACTTCCTCAACGCGTCGTTGCATGGAAGCCGCTACATCTTTGTAGTGTTGCGTGTATTCAGAACCGTATTCACGAGCCGGACCAAAGGTTTCCACAAACTTATCGGAGTACATACGTCCAATAGTCGGCTGACCCTCATCCCATTGCATATCAATACCTTGCGAGTGATGCAAGAAATAATCCAAATTCAACTTATAACCGATTTTGTTCGAATCAGTAGTGATGATTTTCCGAAATTCATTTAGATAGTTGGGCTCACCATAAGGCGCTAATCCCATCACTTTACCTTCATCACCATAATAAGGAAAGCCTAAATATTGGGTGGTTGCCGTATATAAGTAACCAATTGAGTGTGGATACTCAATCTGACCATCAGTAGAAAATGCGCCATTTTTACCAAAGCCCCATTTAGCAGAGACAAAATCACCCATACCATCTAAAGAAAGAACGATTGATTCTTTAAATGGAGATGAAAAATAAGCCGATGCCATGTGCGCTAAATGATGCTCTACATTATGAACTTCAGCTTTGATACTTGATTTATCTACACCTAAATGAAACGCCAAATCGGTTTTTAAATCACGCGTTTTACTCACTTTGCTCAAACGGTCTCGAAGCATTTTGTGAATTTTGGTGATGCGCGTTAAGCTATACAAAATCTTTTCACCCAAATTTGCACTTGGATCGGTTGAAATTGCTACATGATCTACATCAGAAATGGAAATTCCGGCTTCTTTCAAACAAGCTTGAATGGCAAGTGTCGGGAATCCGGCACAGTGTTTTTTTCGGTTTAAGCGCTCTTCTTCAATCGCTAAAACGGGAATTCCATCTTTTAATAATGTGGCTGAAGCATCACCGTGATAAGCGTTAATTCCTAGTACGAACATGAACTATTTTTTAAAATCTAATAAATAATATTGCAGAAGTATTTCAGCGATAAATCGTTGAAAGGCATATTTCCAACCGCTACGACCATCTTTCCAGCCGCCGCGCACGAAAATACAATAAATGAAGACGAAAATGGGTGTAAATTTTGATTTTAGCCGAAGTGTATCATTTCTGCTAATCGCTTGTTTTTGCTTTAGTTCGTTTGGCAGACCCTTCGATTGTAAACTGCTTAACTTTTCAGCTTCCAAAGCATCCTTAACTTGTCTTTTTATTTTCTTGTCGTCAGGATTTTTACGAGCTAGTTTCATCAATCGTTGAAGTTCTGACCTTCCACTTTTTGCAACAGTAGTTCTTTTTGTTACTTCACTTAATATTTGACGTAATGTTTTCATTAATATTGATTCTTTCTTGCACTACTATATGCTTTCATAACATCAGATGAAAATCCATGATCACGAGCCACGATGTGTTGTTCGCCTGTATGAGGATGTGTCCACACACCCAAATTACCAAGTTGTTGATAATCGTGTGGAGGAGCACCAAAGTTTCCTTGATGATCTAAAAATTTT
>CAZIQX010000165.1:0-4252 GCA_964541325.1 uncultured Chitinophagales bacterium
TAACTAGATTGCGGGTCAGGCCCGCAATGACGTAACCACACGTCCGTGGGAAAGGCACAGGCGTGGACGCCTGCGACATAGGTGTGTGGGATTACGTATCGACTAACAGCCCCGAAAGCCTTCGGGATACGGTACGACTAAAACTTTAGACCATATTGTCCGCGGGATACATACTGAAAACGCGCAATTCTAGTGCAAGCCAATTATAAAATCATGCCTGCTCCAACGGTTTCATTGGTGAACTCATCGATTAAAATAATTGAACCGGTGACCCTATTACGCGTATAGCGATCGTAGCATAATGGAACAGTGGTTCGAATTTTTATTCTTCCGATATCGTTCATACCTAAATCGGTTGACTCTTCATCACGATGTAAGGTGTTAATATTAACTTTGTATTTCACCTCTTTAACCACGCAACGTGCATCACGAGTGGTATGGCGAATAGCGTATTTACCGTTCAATTGTAACTTTTTAGGATTAAGCCAACAAATCATTAAATCAATGTCTTGTCCCACTATTGGCTGATTATCCGGCTTAACAAGCATATCACCGCGCGAAATATCTAAATCATCAGCTAAATTGATACTCACACTCATCGGAGAAAACGCTTCTTGTACAGGTGAACCTGCAATATCTATGGAACTTATCGTTGTTGTAAGTCCGGATGGTAATACCATGATTTCATCACCCGGCTTAAACACACCTCCTGCAACACGTCCGGCATACCCTCTATAATCCGGATATTCTAAGGATTGTGGGCGAATCACATTTTGAACCGGGAATCGAGAATCCACATGATTGTAATCACTGCTAACTTGCACATGTTCTAAGGTATGCATCAACGTTGCACCTTGATACCAAGGCATTTTTTCTGACTTATGTACCACATTATCACCAAACAAAGCAGAAATGGGAATGTAATGAATATCAGGCACATCCAATTTTGAAGAAAAAGCACGATAGTCTTCAGCAATTTCATCAAAACGTTCTTGGCTATACCCTACCAAATCCATTTTGTTTATACATAATGCAATGTGTTTAATCCCCAACAGATTCGCAATAAACGAATGTCTGCGTGTTTGTTCGGCAACACCATTTCGTGCGTCCACTAATATAATTGCTAAATTTGCGGTAGAAGCACCGGTAACCATATTTCGGGTGTATTGAATATGGCCGGGTGTATCCGCAATAATAAACTTGCGTTTGGGGGTGGAAAAATACCGATAAGCCACATCAATCGTAATGCCTTGTTCACGTTCTGCAGATAACCCGTCAGTTAATAAAGCCAAATTGGTGTATTCATCCCCTCTTTTTTTGGATGATGTTTCCACCGCTTCGAGTTGATCTTCAAAAATCGACTTGGAATCATACAATAATCTTCCAATTAACGTGCTTTTACCATCATCTACACTTCCGGCAGTGGTAAAGCGAAGTAAATCCATATCTAAGTAATTCATTCGTGCTAATTTTTAATGTTCCATGTTTAATTCTTAATTGATGACTGCTTAAATCAACAGTCTATCGCTAGGTATCACTTTTTTGATTTGACTGTTGTGATGATTTTACTATAGCAGTTAGTATGCGTATCAGTTCCTCAATATCAGTGATATATGAATCGAGGTTTATTGAAAGAGCTTTTGAATCTCGAAGTAATCTTATCCAATAATGAGTTTCTCTCGCTTCTTTTGATGCAATCGACATTTTTGAAATAAACTCTTTTTTGGAAATCGCTGCTAAAGCTTCTTCAACATTTGCTCCAATACTAGTGCCAGATCGAATTAACTGATTAGCCAAGGCATAATCACCTTCTTCCTTCAATAACCTATAAAGTTGAATAATGTTTAAAGCAAAGCTAAATGACTTCTCTTTTATGATATTATCTTTCATAAATCTTTTCCTCGAAAAGCAAAGATGTGAATTGGAACAATTACTCTATCAACCATTCACCATTCACAATTCACAATTCACAATTCACAATTCAAAATTCACAATTCAAAATTCAAAATTCACCATTCAAAATTCACAATTCACAATTCAAAATTCAAAATTCAAAATTCAAAATTCAAAATTATTTAAAAGTATCCCTGTTTTTTACGGTCTTCCATAGCTGCTTCACTGCGCTTATCATCCGAACGGGTACCTCGCTCGGTTACTCTTGCAGCTGCTACCTCTTGCACAATCGTTGATAAGTCAGATGCTTCTGAAA
This sequence comes from uncultured Chitinophagales bacterium, assembly GCA_964541325.1. Classification (GTDB taxonomy): domain Bacteria; phylum Bacteroidota; class Rhodothermia; order Balneolales; family M1805; genus M1805. The sequence goes on from CAZIQX010000165.1 coordinate 2,210, forward strand.
AAACAGCTCCTGTACATGTTATATCACCGATAGTTCTAAAACGTACAACTTTTTCAACTACTTCTTCTCCATCAAGTTTGGTCATGATATCATTATCAGCATACCATACTCCCTTTCGATTAAATACCTTTCGTTTGTGTGAATAGTACAATGATGGGATTTCGATATTTTCTTTTGCGATGTATTGCCATACATCCATTTCAGTCCAGTTAGATAGAGGGAAGATGCGGAAATGTTCACCTATGTTTTTTTTGCCATTAAACAAGTTCCATAATTCAGGCCGCTGATTTTTGGGATCCCACTGACCAAACTCATCACGATGTGAAAAGAAACGTTCTTTTGCACGAGCTTTTTCTTCATCTCGACGACCACCACCAAAAGCGGCATCAAAACCATGTTTTTCAATAGCATCTAACAATGTAATACTTTGAATTGCATTTCTTGAAGCAAATGGTCCCTTTTCATCAACAGCTTTACCTTCATCAATTGTTTGTTGAACACTAGCAATGATTAGCTCTAATTGATGCTTTTTTACCAGTTCATCTCTGAATTGTAAGGTTTCTTCAAAATTGTGACCCGTATCTACATGCATAAGTGGAAAGGGGACTTTTGCCGGCCAAAACGCTTTTATGGCTAAATGAACCATAACGATAGAGTCTTTTCCGCCGGAAAATAATAAAACCGGTTTTTGAAACTGTGCTGCTGTTTCACGCATAATAAATAGAGCCTCTGACTCTAATTCATCTAAATGTTTTAATGCATAATTCATATTGATAATCGTTAATTGTTAATTTTTAAATCTGAATTCGATGTAGTCTGATTGTTGATCATTAGCTTTATGAGTTTTCAAACCATTGATAATTCATCATTCAACATTCACCATTTATAAGATTAAATAGATCAATCCACTAGCAGTAATTAAAGCAATCGCATTCATGGGCAATCCAATTTTTAAGAAGTCTTTAAATGTATAATTTCCCGGTCCTTGAACCATCAAATTGGTTTGGTAACCAATTGGAGTAGAAAAGGAGGAAGTGGCGCCAAAGAGTAAAGCCAATGCAAGTACTTGTATGGGCAGACCAGTTAATGTAGAAAGTTTCAATAGTACTGGAAAAAATAATGCAGCGGCGGCAGTATTGGTTATCGTTTCAGTTGCAATCATGGAAATAAGAACTATAATCAGAATTAATCCAAAATCACCCATACTACTACTTACGGTTAGTAGAAACTGGGAAACTAATTCAGCTAGGCCGGAATTCTGAACTGCATGCGATACTCCCAATGCTGATGCAATTACTGCAAGTACTTTCCAATTTATTGCTTTAATCACCTCTTCTCCCGTAATTGAACCACTTACCAATAATGCGGTTACAGCCATTGCAGATGCTGTAACCATTGGCAACCATTCCATTGCTACGAGTACAACCATACCTATTAAGATCACAAATATTAATGCAATCGTTTGGGGGGGTCTCGATAGTATTTCTTCACTTTCTGTAACTAATAAAAACTCTTTAGAATGATACCATCGTTTAGCAAAACCTCGTTGAGCTAAAATCAATAACGTATCCCCTTCTTGTAGTTCAATATCACCTACTTTTTTATCAATGCGTTGACCATGACGATGAATAGCCAAAATAACAGCATTAAACTGCCCTCTGAAATCACTATCTCGAACTGTTTTTCCTACCAAACGAGAACCATTAGAAATAACCACTTCGAATAATTTTGACTTCGTGGAATCAAATTGTTTTAACTGAAGATCAGTATCATTGATTACATCTAATCCCGGCTGTTTTTGCAATTCAACTATGGTTGAGGGTAAACCGGTAAAGAATAAACGATCGCCCAGTTCTATCGTATCCATTGGGCTTACAGGGGTCAAAATTTTGTCACCACGGCTAATCTGAAATAAGAATAAGCCTTGTAAATGCCTTAGACCAACTTCCTCAATAGATTTACCAATCCCGTCATAAAGCTCATTTACTTTTAAAGCTATAACAAATTCACGAGTAGTTTCACCTAATTCTACTATAGCTTCTT
>CAZIQX010000165.1:4262-7796 GCA_964541325.1 uncultured Chitinophagales bacterium
AAAAAAAAGAGTCCAACCAGTGCATACACTAAACCCACTTTCCCTGTTTCAAAAAAGGAAAATCCTTCAAAACCAGCATCTATTAAAAGACCGTGAATAACCAGCGTGGTAGATGTTCCTATTAAGGTTAATGTTCCACCTAAAATGGTAGCGTAGGATAATGGAATTAATAACTTAGACGCGGGCAAACCTGATTTTTTACTCCATGATTTTATCATAGGGATAAATAAACCCACGATGGGAGTATTGTTCATAAAGGCTGATAACGCAGCTACAGGAAATAAAAAACGAGTTAACGTAAGTCGTTCATTTTTTACTTGTTTGCCAAGCACTATTTTAGCCCATCCTTCTAATATTCCGGTGGATTGCACGGCATAAGCAATCACGTATAAAAATGCTACGGATAACATACCATGATTTGAAAAGCCACTGAAAGCTTGATCAGGTGTAATTAGTCCACTTATTAAGAAAATGATTAAAGATCCAAACATAGCAACGGTGGCATCTACTTTATCCATGACAAGTAATGCCATCATTCCAAGCAAAATTAATGATGTGATGATGAGAGAAAAGTCCTCCATACCCCTATTCTGTAAATAGCTAGAAACTAATGATTTGGTGCTTTTTTAGGTGAGCTACAATAATAGCTACGGATTGTTCAACTGTCAGGTCAGTAGTTGTTACATGTAATTCCGGTTGTTTGGGAGCTTCATAAGGGTCTGAAATACCGGTAAACTGTTTAATTTCTCCACGTAAAGCTTTCTTATATAACCCTTTGGGATCTCGTTGTATGCACTGTTCTAAAGGGGTATCAATAAAAATCTCATGAAAATCTTCCTGTCCAACAATTTCTCTAGCGCGAGTACGATCTTCAATAAATGGGGAAATAAATGCTGTAATTACTAGTGCACCATGCTGTACAAAAAGTTTTGCAACTTCTGCAATTCGTCGAATATTCTCTTTCCGACCAGATTCTGAAAAATCTAAGTCTGAATTTAAACCATGTCTAATGTTATCCCCATCAAGAACTACAACATAAACATGATGTTTAATTAATGCTTTCTGAAGTGCTTTGGCTATGGTACTTTTACCGGAACCGCTTAATCCGGTAAACCATAACAATGCCCCCTTTTGATTTAATAAAGCATCATAAACTGATTTTGGGGTATAATCACCATCCCAAACAATGTGTTTCATAGAATTCCAATCGTAAAATGGGTATTTCGCAAATCCTGTTTATTGTAAATGAGCTCTGATGCATTTTGTCCAAGCTTTGTTGCATTTCTCCAAATGCAATCTCCTGCAGCTACATCCCACTCCATAGTAGGTCCGGTACGTGGATACACATCGGCTAAGCCTTCAGCCACTAAGCAAAACTTGAGTGAACTACCTGCATCAATTGTTTGAGTGATTCCATTGTCTTTTAGCCAAACTTGTAGTGCTTCATTTGCATGTGAACGACTTACTATAGCAATTTCAGGTTTTACTTTTGTTGATGAAAAAATGCGTTCAGCTTGCTCATTTCCAATCTGTTTAAACGAGCCTTTCCCCTTTTCTGCAAAATAAGTGACGTCTTTGGCAGGTACGTAAATTACTCCTAGAACGGGTTCACCGTGTGCAATTAGAGCAATATTCACTGTAAACTCCCCATTTCGTTTGATGAATTCTTTGGTGCCATCGAGTGGGTCAACTAGCCAAAAATGTGTCCATGTTTTGCGAACATCATAAGGCGGCAACTCAGCTTCTTCCGAAATAATTGGGTACTCTGATAACTTACTTAATTCATTTATGATGATACGGTGAGCGATTAAATCTGCTTGAGTGAGTGGTGATGTATCCTCTTTGAGTTCTATCCCAAACTTGGACTCATCCTGATACACGTTCATTATGCCACTACCAGCACTTTTTGCAATTTGTACGAGTTCGTTAATCATAAATATCTTAAATCCTACTAACTTTATAGGAAATATAGAGTATTTAAAACTAATTGTGAATGTTGAATGATAAATTTTATTTAAAAGCTGGAGGCTTGATGCTTGAAGATAGAAGCAAAAGAAAATAGAAGCTTAATGATGAAAGTCTAAAGCCGATTTCAAATCCAATTTCAGGAATGACCATCATTAAACATTAAACATTAAACATTCGTCATTCGTGTTATAGCCCCCGTTAAACTGGACAGAAGAAAGGTTAAGGTTGTAGTTGATTTTAGTGAATTTTGGAATCATGTTCCTGTTTTCTTTTTTGCAAAGCCCAATGAATCCAATGGGGGTTATCTTTCTATTGCTGTAAGGCCTGAGCTGGGGTTTGATAGCCAATGCCTTTCATAATGCGTTTGTAGTTGTAGGTGTGGAAAAAACGCGTAAACAACTCATGGGCCTGTTCCAGATTAGTCAGTTCATAGCCTTGACAAACACAGCGTTCCACGTAACTGTGAAAGCCTTCAATATGTCCATTTTGTTGGGGTGTTCCGGGTTCAATAAATTCATGCTCCAAGCCTGCTTCTACTAAAGCATGGCTGAGTTTTGTGCAGATAAACTGTGGACCGTTATCAGTTCTAAGCCGAAACAAATAGGGTTTACCTTGAGCAAAATACTGCACCTGTTCGTGGGCTAAAAAACGCTGTAGTACACGAGCAATCTGCTGTGAAGTCATCGTAAGGGCCAGTTCCCAGGCTGATATGAATCGGGTCTTCACACACAAGAAACTCACCAAATACCCATGACGACGCAGATGGTGTAGCCAGATGTATTTGATGTCCACTTCGACCACCGAAAAGGGTAAATCAGCTTTGGGAATGGTGTATTCCACATAGGTTTTATCGGTTCGCTGTGCTTTTCGGATAGGGGGATGCAACAGGTGGGCTTGCTTCATAAGACGATAGACTTTCTTATGATTGACCTGCCAGCCCAGATGCTTTAATGCTTCAGTAGTTCGCCGGTAGCCATAATCAATGAACTCCTCGCCCAGTATCTGGCGTATGATCTCCACCAGTTCCGTGTTGGAAATACAGTGACCATCACGGTGCCAGCACACCGATGAGGGTCGATTCCCTTTAGGTTTTCCCGTAGGAGTGTAGTAATAACTACTCGGGGACAGTCCGGCTATGGATAAGGCTTTACGCACACTTAACCCCTGACTGACGACTTGGTTGACGGCTTGGCGACGCTGGGCCACTGTTCCATCTTTTTTTTTAATAATTCATCTTTGAGACGGGCCTCCAAATCCTTTTCAGCCAGCATCTCCTTGAGCAAACGATTTTCTTTTCGTAAATGAGCCAATTCTTTTTGTTCCGACCCGGAAAGACGCTGATCATCCAGTCCGTCAAGACCTTTCGAGTTGTACTTATCCAGCCAGTCATAGTAGGTGGGAGCACTTATGGCATGCTTACGACATCCGGCTACAACACCCAACGATTGAATGTCTAACAGAATGCGTTCTTTCTCAAATTTGGTTCTTTTTTTGCGAGTTTGTTTCATTAACATAAATTAAAGCACTTACTTTAATCTTCTTACAGTTTTATTTGGGGCCAGAACA
>CAZIQX010000166.1:0-7796 GCA_964541325.1 uncultured Chitinophagales bacterium
CCACCTTCTTCTGTTAGGATATCGGTCATCGCTGTTAAATATTCATTGATTAGATCAACCAATTGTTTAGGTTGCAACTTTTCAGAGAATGTTGAAAAGCTTTGAATATCACTAAAGAACGCAGTCAATTCTACTTCATCGCCTCCCAATTTAGGTTCTTCACCCGATTCAATCATTTTTTCCACCAATTCAGGAGATACATAACTGGAGAACATATTTTTGATACGACGTTTTTCTTTTTGCTCAGTTAAAAAGTCGTAAACAACGGCGCTTACATAACCGAATAAAATGACCAAAACCGATGTCGTAAACTCCATGTGAACAGACTTAGCCACAAAGAGATAGATATTTACAGCTAAAAACCCAAATTCAGCAATAAACAGGTTAACTGCGCCTAAAATAGCACGTGTTAACTGTGTCGTCAAAACAACATAGACTGCCAGCAAAAGCACAACCCATAACTCCGTAGTAAAGGGTATGTCGTAAATGTAGTTGCCTGAAAGGATAGTTTGAATAGCATTAGCGTGGATTTCGTATCCGGGTAAATTTCCATTTGAAGCAAAGGGAGTGGCATAAAAGTCATGGAATTCTACCTGAATATTACCAATGATTACAATCTTATCTCGAAAAATGTCGGTATAAACTAAACCGAATTCGGGATCGTCAATTCCATTTAAATCTTCTCCAAAAGCAATTTCTGAATTAGTTACTAAGTCCACGTCATCAATAACTTGCGACATATCGTATTGAGGGTAAGACTTAGGCCCACCATGAAAATTGATTTGCATTAAACCATTTGCGGTTTTTTGGATGATGTAGTCACCAAAAGTGTAATGAGTACCGTTGTCAATTAATTGAACATCCTTTCCATACCCCAAATACACGCGTAAAACTTCTAGGCCAAATGCATAGTATGTTTTATCCAAATGTTGTTGTTCAAAAATATACCGACGAATAAAGGCATCCTGATCGGGAACAACGGATACGAAACCCCAAGGATTGGGATTGCCTTGTTGGAAAAGGGCATAGGGATCAACTAATGAAATGGTATTTGAATGCGCTGAAGAGGCATCTGAAAAGCTTATTTTTTTCTCATTATTGATATTTCCAGAAAGAACTACATTTCCTGCTTTTTGAATAGCAGCAGCGAACATGCTATCGCTCTTAGGATTGTTGACGTCGGCTTTATTGAAAATTATATCAAATCCAACCACTTTTGCACCAGCTTTATTCAAGTTTTCAATGAGTCTGGCGTGATACTCAGTTGGATAAGGATATTTGAAAGGTAGTTCGGTATCGGTTTCTTCACTGATGGAAACCAAAACAATTGGAGAGTCTTTGGTACTTATCGGCCCACGAAGCTCAAATAGTTGATCAAGCCACTTCAACTCAAACGTGCGAAATGGCTTGGTTCCTGATAAGATAAGAGCAAAAAGAAAACTACCTGCAATCAGTGCGCTGGCAACAAGAATTCGAGTGCTCGCTTTTTTAGCTGCCATAGTAATTCCTGTCTAGAAGCGATACACGTAACGAAGCTGTACAATACGGTCGTTGGGTACTGATATACCGGTATTTACCTGAACATTCGTAAATGAAGCATCAAACAACAAGGCATGATGCTGATTAAAGTTATAAGTAGCACCGCCACGTAAGATGTACGTGTTTTGCTCTGATTTTGTACGGGTTGTTAAATCAGCTTTATAGTAATCATTTAATAGTTTTGCAGATTCTTTATCTAAAATTGTTACATCCGCATCAATAACAGCATCACCTGTCACGTTTGGCATTTCTTTTAGACCAATAGTTTCGATAGTATTAGCAGTAATAGCAAAATCCGCAAATACATTGAGTTTATCATCAAAAAGAAAATATGATGCCCCCATGTTTAGACCGATGATATCAACTTTGGCAAGACCTGATGAACCGTCGGAACTATTCATCGTAAAGTTAACATTCGTTCGCATAGGTAAGGTGTTCCAATTTGATGTTACGCCAAACGAGTACACATTACTTTGAAAATCGCCAAAGGCATATACTTTATCTGCAGTAGATAAATTCAAGTAGTTTATATTGAAATCATTACGTAAACCTAAGAACTCGAACTCTTTAGATATAGAGAAGGTGATTTGATTGGTCAAATCATTCCTAGGGTTTGCAATTACAGAATAATTCCCATTTATCTCTTCAACATTTCTAATTGAAGCTTTTAATGAATCACTTATAACAAGTGGGTTTGTGCGATCTATGCTATTATCGCGGGTTTGCATACGATAGCCAATAGAAACACGTGGAAGATTACGGTTAATTGGATACCAGCTAACATCAGTATTGATGATATTGGTTTGAGTAGTGGACTCTTTGCTACCAATCAGGTTATCCTGAAATTGCTCATATCCCAAAGTTACATAAATGGTATTCTTAAACATTCTAAAACGGTCAGATAAGGAATATCCGGCAATATCACGGCGCATAGCTGTATTTGCCAATGTTTGGTATTCAGGTCCAACCCATTGGTAACGTGCTTGAAAGTTATTTCCGAAGAAATTTAAGTTTAAGCTGTTTTGTGAAGCCAACAGTGCAGTTGGTACCGGTGTGTTATCAAAGAATAAGAAACGAGTTTTAAGTACATCTACATTCGTGTTGCCATCATCATCTGTAGTAAAAGATAAGGGTAGGTACGACATATTCTCGTTAACCACAATCAACCAGCTGATTTCATCCAAAATATTGGCAATATCATCAGGGATATTCAAATTAAGTTCTTCAGCGCGGGCTTTGTTTAATACACCGGTAGAAATATCATTGTTTAATAAAGAGATGCCAAAATCGCTTCTTAGTGCCATACGTCCACTAAAGCCTCGAATCGTCATGTCGGTTGCAAACATGAAGTTATCTCTTGGAGTAGCATTTCCTGTTGGTGTTACCAATTTATCGGGATTATCATCTAAGTCAGCGAGTTGAGTAGCATTTAAGCCACTTAATAATTCAGGTTGAATGGTTCTCAGGCTTTGGTAATCGTCAATAACGTTGATTGAAGAGGTACGGTCAACCACTTTCATGGCGTTAAAGCCTAATTGAAATAAATCCCCGTTTCCAAGAGCAAAGCGTCCACCCAGCACTTGTCTGCGGTACGTTCCGATACCTTGGTCTTGAAATTGCAATGCATAACGTTGCTCTTTTTGTTCAGATCCGTCAATATTTGTGGCAACTACAACAGAATCCTCTGTTACATTTTGATACAAATTGGATACTGAACGTCGCATTTCACCAAATGTAACTTGTGCGTTTATCAATCTGTCGAATAAATGCAGAGCTGTATTCACCCCATAAACACGGTTTCCCGCAAGCATTAAAGGGTTCATTGTTGGGAATATGTGACCGGCCTGAAGTTCAAAAACTTTACCCGCATACAATTCAATCCCATAACGATGTTGAGCCTGAACACGAGAATTTTCTTGAGAAGTAAACATACCGTTGATGTTATATCGGAACCATCCGGCACTTCCACCTACACGAAATGATGACTTATAAATATCCTCAGTTGTACCGAAAATGGATTGATTTCTAGCAGATAATTCAAATTGACCGGTTGCTAGTTTTTTGCCGGAACGTTTGGCTTGTGCTTTACTAGAATTGGGGTCTAGAGTTGGGAAATCCCATTTAGTTAAAGAAGTAGTCTTACCATTATAGGAATAAGCAATCTCGACGCTGTGATTTCCAGGTAACAAGTTTTCAGGTACGTAAGAAATCAGATAAGGCGTTACATCAGCTTGGTCGGTTACATCAACACCGTCAAATATGATGCGGATAGAATCTGCACTTGCAGTTCCCTCATCATAGAACAAGGTTAAGGCAACTAAAGCGTTTTCAGGGATAATTTCTTCTCCAGGAAGTGGAGATAGAATAGTAAAATCAATTACACCGTCAGAACCGGCCAAATCTTGTGTGTTGTCTTTGGGGTCAACAAGAGTAACTTCAATAGGGGAGTCGTCGGTTTCAGCATTTTCAGGAAACACAATACGCTCTTCGTTTACTAAGGTAAGTACAAGGTAATATTGAATTTGGTTGGCTGTTTGTACGGCTGTATTTATACTCGCAACAACTTTTCCTCTTTCGATATCCGCCCGGACGCTTTCATACGAGATAGCTCCGTCGAATCGGTAGTTCACGAAGGCATCCTGAATATCTTGCAGGTTAATGCCTAATATTTCAAACTCTAAACTTGCTGTTGTTGATTTTTCAATAACAGTAGGCTGCACATGATTAAATGTTACTTGAGCGCTGCCAATGCCTGGCGCAAGTAACAGAGTAATAAGCACAACCCAAACAAAATTCACCTTATTCATAATATTTTTCATGATTTCCCTCGTGTAAAAACCCCTAAGTATCTAAATAATTGGATTACTCATTTTCAAAATATTGGATTTCAATCTGACGTGTTTGTCCGGCATTATTGCCAAAACGCAGACGAATGGTTTTCGGTTTAGTACCCGAATCCAAATCCTGATAATTGTTTTCCATTGTATTCATATCGTCATCAGAAACTTCAGAAACCTGTAAATTTGAGCTTTTAGCATCAACGGTTCCTTTGTTTTTTCTCGTCAAAGTAACTTTTTGTCCACTTTTTGTTGCGATAAGTTCAACTGAACCGGATAACACCGTTACAGTCGTTGACCCATCATCAGAAACCTCAGTATTGTAGCTAGTACCCTTTACGGTTGCAACTGCAGTTGGAGTTTGTACTTCAAATTGACTTTGACGTTTGGTAACATTCAAAAACACTTCGCCAACCTCTACGGCAATGCGTGATGCCGTGCTGTTTTTGTCTAAAACTTCCCCACGAATAATTAACAGTGAATTTGGCTTAACTTTTACAAGACTGTTATCCATAAACTGAACAGCTGCATACCCATTTGCATCAGTTCTTAACGTATCGGAATCGAAAAGTGGGGCTGCCATTTGAGCGTCTTGCCAAGCCTCAGCTTTTGCGTGTTTGATGCTAACATCAGGTTTATACCTTCTGATGATAGCTAACGGACGTTCATTGTTGAATGATGCCATCACAGTAGTGGCAATGAAATCACCTAGAAAAACTCCCCCAAGAGCCAAGGTAATTAATAATATTTTGAATGATTTCTGTTTCATATCCTTAAACCCAATTAAAACTTATATTTGCCACTCTCGAATTTTTGCTTTAGTTCCTCAATTGCCTGAAGAAGAGCCGGACCGCTAATTGACTTATTATCGTATTCCACACTTAGAAGTTTGAAACCATTATCACGTAATTCATTGGCTAAATCCGGGCTGATGATTATAGCTAAATGATTAAATATTTCTCTATCTAACTCTTGCGATGCTTGAGTTTCACCTGGTCTCGGAATGGTGAACTCCCAAATTGTGGATGGACGTAACTCCTCACCATTTTTAGTTTTGGCGATGTAATAGATTTGCCAATAATAGAGAAATCCTTCTTCGAGCTTCTGAACTCCTTGAGGGGGAAGTGTAAAATCATTTCCCGTTATGATGGCATCAACAATTTCAAAATCTAGCAAAGTAGCTGACCGTGCAGTCCCATTAATTATTGTTGGATCGGTCGAAATGGCAGCTTGAATCAACGATTCAGATGTTTCATCTGAATTTGGATTCTTTTTAACTACAACCAAGCGATACTCCGCGTTTCTTGGTCCATCCCAGCGGAAGTTCGGATTGGTGGTTACGATTGTAGCATTTGAACCAACCGTTCCACCCGGTTGAATTAAGAAAAAGTCAACAACGGTTTGTTGTGGTTTCACGCCTAGGTAAGCAAATCCAATCGATTCTGGAATTTCATTTCCATCTTTTATAAGTGCGAAACGAATCGTGTAAAGGTCGTTTGGAAGTATTCCACCTGAGTTATTGTATAAATCCTGACCATTATCAGTTAAAAAGTCGTTAACCTCACCTGAAATTTTTATTTCCTCCTCAACGCCAGGTAACCCATCTTTTAATTCATTACTAGCCGCAAATACACGTTGACCTGGGCTTAAATTAAATCCGGGGTCGTCTTGTACAAGTGTTACAAGCTCTCCTTTTTGTGTACTAGAAACCTGAACACTAAGTTTGAGCCCAACTACTTCCTGATTGGATGTGTTAACAATTTCAATCCAAAATAGCGGGTCAGTATCAGTGCTTGTTGCATTAACAGCTAACTCCAAAAGATTTAAAACTTCTGAATTAACGAGACGTTCAGCGAGTGTAATTTTTGTTTGAACCTGACCAAATACGGTTGATACCCCCAAGAACAGTGATGCCATTACCGAAGTAATCATCACTTTTCTGAATGTGTTTTTTGATGTTTTGTGATGCATAATCTCTAGTTTGTTTAACTTTTAACGCCCTAAACAAATGACCTTGCTTTTTGTTCCTCAATTGCTAATAAAAAACAACAATCTAAGTATAGATAATGATAATTTTTTTTAATGTGATATACAAACGAGTCACTCTTAATTGCTGAAATAAAAAAAGCCGATATAAAATCGGCTTTCGTGGAGATAAGGGGATTCGAACCCCTGACCTTCGCGCTGCCAGCGCGACGCTCTAGCCAGCTGAGCTATATCCCCGGTCAAGGAACGCAAATATACAGTAAAGTAAAAGGCAAATAAAAGAGTTTTATCAATTTTTATGTCCAAAAAAGTTGTCTTAAAGCCATTAATTTTGTTATTTTGCAGGATGTTATGTTTTTAACACAAGATCAGTAATAAACACAACTGGAGAAATTTAGATGAGTAAGTATTTCAAATTATTATTAGTTGGACTCCTTTTTACAGGAATGGTATCAACTACAATTTCATGTGGTGGCTCTGAGCCTGTAGTGGAAGATCCACAACCACCAGCTGATACCGATGGCGATGGCATCACTGATGAAGAAGAATTAAAAGCCGGTACAGACCCAAATAAAGCCGATACAGATGATGATGGTCTCAAAGATTCAGACGAAATTAATCGTTATAACACCGATCCTTTGAACGCTGATTCTGACGCAGACGGATTAAACGACGGTGAAGAAGTACTTACCTACAGAACCAATCCTTTAAACAAAGACACTGACGCCGACGGTATTTCCGATTTAGATGAAGTAAAAACATATCGCACCAATCCAAACAGTGCTGATTCAGATGGTGACGGCTTGAGTGATTATGATGAGTTGTTTACTCACAAAACAAACCCCAATAATGCCGACTCTGATGGCGATGGTTTTACTGATGCACAAGAAATCGAAATGGGATTTGATCCAAACGATAACAAAGCACCTGTCTATATTGCAACATTATCAACTGTGAATTTTGATTTCGACAAATCAAATATTGATAAAGAAGCAGCGCAGTCATTAACCGAAAACGTTGAATTGCTCCGCAATAACGCAAATTATAAAATCCGAGTTGATGCCTACACTGACCACGTTGGTGGCGACCAATACAACTTACGTTTGAGCAAGCGCCGTGCAAATTCAGTTTTAGCATTCTACAAGAAAAATGGTATTGCAGAAGATAGAATTGAAGCTCGTGGCTTAGGTAAAGCTCCAGTACCATGTGCATCTGAAGATCCAAATGGACGTGGATGTCGTGCGAATCGTCGTGCTGAGTCTATTCCTTTGAATCCTTACAAATACACTCCAAAGAGATAAAAGTTTTTAACTGATCAAAAAGCTGACTGCAAAAACAGTCAGCTTTTTTTTTGCCAGATTGTTTTTCTTACAAATATCGTTGAAGATTGGCATCATTTAAACAAACAGACTTATTCTATTTCAAATAACTAAA
>CAZIQX010000167.1:0-7783 GCA_964541325.1 uncultured Chitinophagales bacterium
AGGAATTAGATGGTATTGATGGATTTGTAATATTTGGAATAAATACTGTTACTGGACTACTATTTGAGATAGGTTGATTCTCTGGAACGATAAATGTTGCCGTTCTTGATGCATTATTAAAAATTCTATCAGATTGAGGAACTGCAAACCCGTTTATGGCAACGGAAGAACTTGCATCTGAAGGCAATACAGTACCGTTTGGAAAGGTAATTGTAATTGTTGAACGTGAGTTACCCGATGAAAGTAATCTACCATTTTCTCCAGTTGTAAATCGAATTGTGTAATCTGCTTGTTGTGATGGTGCAGATGGATTTAGGCTCCCATCTTTGCTTAATTCAACAGTTGCAATACTAACGGTACTTGTCGTGGTTGTCGTTACATAAGTAGGCGACGTTGCCGTTGACCCATTGGGTATTAAAATACTTGCTGTTAAGTTTGCAGCTGCAAATGATGGATTTAATAAACCAGCATTGGTACTAATTAATACCGTTATTTGAGCACCTGATGCATAATTTCCTGGTGATGGAATTACAAGAGTTCTTGTGTTTTCTAAGCTCGCATTGGTTGGAGGGTTCTGACTATTTACCAAAATTCGACTTCTGGAAACAGAGGATGGAACAAATGTATTATCAGGAAAAGTGATTTTAATTAAATCACCTACAGATAGATTATCATTGCTTCCCAATTTGAATCGAAGTGTAAATGCAACCGGTGCATTAATAGTGTTGGTTGATAAGCTGATTTCATCAAATGTTAAAGGTAGATTGAGGGTATTTTGAATAGTGAACGATCCACTTCGCTGCTGATATGAATTATCCGTTTTCATTGCAAACCCTGGATTTCCGGAATAGTTCACATTACGTAAGCCCAATTCAGAACCCAAACGAAGTTCTGCTTGAACATTGGGTTCTAATGTTACACCATCGGGTATGAATACCGTTATTGTATTTCCATTGGCAACATCAACTCGTTGGGCACTTACCCCGTTAATTGTAACAAAAGCAGGATTGATGGTTCCTGGAATATCTAAAATGCTTCCATACGTAAACAATCGGATATAATTGGAACCCAAAGTTGTACCACCTTGTAAACGTCCTTCACTTGTAGGGGTGAATCTGAATGAATAGGCTACATTATCTGCATTTCTCACATTTGGTGTTACCACTACTTCATCTATAGTGAGTGTTTGAGAATTGGTTGGTTGAATATTAAATGTTGGTGATGTTGCATAATTCACATTTCTTGACGAAGAGACACGAATTCGATAATTATCAGCATTTACAGTAGGATTGTCTGTTCCTGTGCTTGGTATAGCAGGATTTGTAATTCCTGCTGATGCATTAAAAATCACCGAATAAATCCTAAAAGATGAATTTCCGCCTGCATTTTTATCGAGATATAGTGTTACTAAACGATTGGTGGGGTTGGTTACAACTTCTCGTATAAAAGCTCCTGCATCAGCGCTTAACTGAATATCACTTATTGCAATAGTTGATGGAATTACAACTCCTTCAGGGAATGAGAATCGTACATAATCATTATTGTTACGATTGTACTGTCCACTATTATTTAAACCATAAATCGCATATTGAGCTGTTGCATTTACCGATTGTGGACTCACTTGCGGGCTGCTGGAAATAGTAAATGTAGTTCCACCAATAGTGTAATCTGCCGAAGAGATTTCAGTAGGTTCAGCTGAAGTACTTGCGAGAATAGAATAACCTCCATTTGCAGGGTTCCGAATCGTATTAATGACAAGATTTACGCTACCGTTACTGTTGATACTAACTCCATCCGGTATAGTAATGGTTAATGTAGTAGAGTTACTTACCACACGTCTTGCTATTGGAATTGTTGTCCCATTTATTGTTGCTGTGCTAATGCCACTAAGATCGGTTCCTGTTGGAAATTTAAGAGTGATGGTATTCAGGTCTTCGGATAATCCACCAAACTGACCTACTTTAAAGCTTATCGTATAATTTGTGTTTGTATTTTGATTCGTGCTTGCCAAACTTACAATGGGGCGTTCAATTGTGCTTGAGGTAGCAAAAATAGCATAAGGGTTAGAACTTGTTGCACCATTAATTTCTGTTAAATCTTGACGTATAGTTCTCGCTGATAACTGGTAGTTTCCGGGTTCAGATGGGTTTCGTATGCCTAATGCAGATTGAAAGCGAACAGTTACTTCAGAACCTTCTGCAATTGGTACAGGTGTTTGTAAACGAATAACAGAGTCAGAAATTCGCTGAACGCTAGTTGGATTATCAGTAAATCCTTCACTGTTAGAAATAGTTATACGCGATGGGTTTAAATTGCTAGGAATTTGCGTATTAGGAGGAAAGGTAAATTCAATGATGTCAGTTCCTGCAACTAAGTCACCTGGAATGCCTGTGTAAAAACTAATTTCATAAGCTGCGGCATGGTTTACTGTATCCGGACTAGGACTAACGGCAGAAAAGGATAGTTGGTCAACGGGAGAAATACTATAAGTAGCGGATTGTACTACACTCGTTTCACTTTGAGTAGATACACCAATCTGATATGGCGAGTTATCAAATTCCGGATTTCTAATGCCGGAGGCTTTTGGTATTAAAATTTGAATAAATTGATTGTTATCGTAAAAACTTGGTGCAAATACCTCTAATGTATTTCCGTTTTTTAAAGTCACTGCATTCGTTCCATTTACTCGAACTCCTGATAAAAATCCATCTGGAATGATGGTTCCCGCAGGAAATGCGAGGAAAATTTTTTGGTCTTGGGCTAAAAAACCGCCCTCGCCTAACTGAAAACTTATTGTGTATTGTGCAGGAAAAAATTCAACTGAAGGGTTTGGGGTTACCGCAGCAGCAGAAACGGTTGTTGTTTATGCTACAATAGTATAACTCGGTGATGTAGCGGTATAGGTATTCGACGAAAAAATACTTAGTGCATAATTACCAATTGTTGAAGGGCTTTTAATTTTAGCATTGCTCAATATTCGTATGAGCGCTGAATTATTATTACCTAAACTAACCGGAGTAATAAAAGCTAGATTATTTTCATAAACGGTAACCGTACCAGTTAGAGTAACCCCTGCTACACTTATACTCGATGCACTGATTTGGGAAGGCAAGCGAGTTTCTTCAGGAAATGTGATTCGAATGGAATCTTGTCCGGCAACAATAGAACCGTTAGGATTGGTAACACGAAAAGTAATATCATACTGTGCATAATGATTGGCATTGTTGGGGCTTACCGAAATTGCCGTGATGGATGTCCTATTTTGAGCAAAACTGGTATTTACAACAAGAAAAAGGCCAAAAATTGTACTAATAAGAGCGCGTAACATAGATTAAAACATACTATCTGTAGATTACTGAATTATAACATATTTGATAAGTATATGAGTTAATTATTAAATAGAATTAATGTTTACAAGCTGTTAAATTAATTAAAGATAGTGCCTATAAAACTGGTTTATGAGCATCCATTTCAGTAGAATATTTACAAGGTAACATCTAAACATTTTATAACTTTAACCTTTAGTAAATTGGCAACAAACCCATCATGAAAAAATTCCTTTCCCAAATTATTAGAGAACCAGTCAATAGTTTAACTCATGCTTTTGGGGCGCTTGCTGCCGTTTTAGGTTTGATAGTAATGATTCTTGATTCAGTAAATCGTGAATCGTACATCGCGTTGATGGCGTCGTTGTTTTTTGGTATCAGTATGATTTTACTATACACCTCGAGTGCCGCTTATCATTGGGTGAATGGCTCTGAAAAGCGCATTTTATGGTTGAAGCGAATCGACCATATGATGATTTTTATATTAATTGCAGGTAGTTATACTCCTTATACTTTAATCGCACTGCCTTCACCGATGAGTTGGATAGTATTTAGTTTGGTTTGGGGTATTGCGATTGGTGGCGTTCTATTAAAATTATTGTGGATTCATGCACCTCGTTGGATTTCAACAGGTATTTATTTGGGTATGGGATGGATGTCTGTTGCCATATTTCCTTCCATGCACGACTCATTCACCTTTGGCGGCTATTTCTGGCTGGCTTTAGGCGGTTTGGCTTACACAATCGGTGCAATTATTTACGCACTTAAAAAACCAGATCCAATTCCATTAAAATTTGGGTTTCACGAAATTTGGCATTTATTTGTCATGGCAGGCACATTTTGTCATTTTTGGTCTATTTACAAGTATGTGTTACCTATTGCCGCATAAACAGTAGTGTTCAAATAAAGGGTAAAACTGATGTCGATGGAATGGAATGACTTTCACGCAAAAGCCAGCAATTTAGCTTCTTATTTAATTGATGTTCGGCGTTTTTTACACCGCAATCCTGAATTAAGCTGGCAGGAATATCGTACGAGTGCCTATTTGCAAGCACAACTTCAAGCAAATGGGATTTCTGTTACCAAAAATGTTACAGAAACCGGTTTTTTTATAGAACTTGGTCCTGAATCAGAAACTATGATTGCGTGGCGAGCCGATATGGACGCACTTGCTATTCAAGATGCAAAAGATTGTGTGTATAAAAGTGCTTTTGATGGTATGGCGCATCTGTGTGGACACGATGTTCACTCAACAATTGCGCTCGGCGTAGCTTTGGTTTTACATCAAGTAGATTTAAAAAAACGCATACGGATTTTTTGGCAACCCGCAGAAGAAGTAAGTCCATCGGGTGCACCAAAAATGATTGAACATGGCGTTTTAGAGAGCGTTTCTGCCTTATTTGCACTTCATGTTGACCCAACAATGCGAGCAGGTAAATGGGCTATAAATTCCGGTTATGAAACGGCTTCATACGATGGGGTTCATGTATCATTAAAATCTGCATCTACGGTTCACTCCGCTCGTCCTCATCTAGGAGCTGATTTACTGTGGATTACCACCAAATTATTACAGGATTGGTATGCATTAGCGGGTAGAATTACCGATGCCCGTGATGCCTCTGTTCTCACATTTTGTCAGATTTCGGGTGGAACGGCTATTAATGTGATGCCTGATAGGTTGGAATTTGGGGGAACACTTCGATGTGTATCCAACCAAGAAAGAGAAAAAATTAAGCGGCATTTATTGCAGTCGGCAGCATATTTGGCATCGTTACATGGAATTACAATTGATGTAACGTTTAGTAGTTCATGTCCTGCTATTAAAAATGACCAAGAATTAGCCCAAAAAGCCACACAAATCTTGAATCCGGTTTCGCAAGTTGTTCAAACGCGACAAAGTATGGGTGCTGAGGATTTTGCGTGGTACACCGAACGTGTTCCTTGTTTATTTATGCGTTTGGGTACACAACATAACGAGTCCACAGCTTTCCCGTTACATCATTCAAAATTTGATATCGATGAATCGGTGATACCTAAAGCAGTTGCAAATATTGCTTTTTTGCTTAGTTCGTTTTAGAACATAACAAAAACATAATATCGGGTTCACATAGCAAAAATGGAGTTCTTGTAATTTTGACAACATTAGATTTGTCATCCATTAGCCCTATGAAAAAAAGCCTGTTAACCCTTAGTATCGTTTTTTTAGTACAGCTTGCATCAGCCCAAGTAATTAAAATTGACGGTTCAAGTACCGTTTATCCCTTAACCAACGCAATTGCAACTTTTTATTTAAAAAGTAATCCCGGAACACCCATTGATATTCAAGTATCAGGTACGGGTGGTGGATTCAAACGCTTTGCATTAGGTGAAACTGTAATCAACAATTCTTCGAGAAAACCTACCTCCAAAGAATTATTTATCATGCAGCAAAATGGAGTTGAACCCTATGAGTTACCGCTCGCTCAAGACAGAATTGCTGTTGTTGTTCACAAAACGAATCAATTTGTTAAAGATTTAAGTTTAGATGAGCTTCGTTTAATTTGGCGCAAAGACTCCTCCGTAAAACTATGGAGTGATGTGCGTTCAGCTTGGCCAAACGAAGAAATCAAATTATATGGACCGGGTACCTCATCAGGAACGCGCGATTTTTTTGCAGAAGTGTTGTTTGAAGACATTAAACAAATGCGCACTGATTATGAGATGAGCGAGGATGATGATGAATTGGAGTTGGATGTTGAACGTGAAGCCAATGCGCTTTCGTTTTTTGGTGTAGCGTATGTTCAAAAAAATGAAAATAAAGTGAAAGTAGTGGGTATTTCAGATAGAGGTGAACCACAATTACCTAACTACAGATCTATTATGACACGCCAATATCCACTTACGAGAACATTGTATTTACACATAAA
This sequence comes from uncultured Chitinophagales bacterium, assembly GCA_964541325.1. Classification (GTDB taxonomy): domain Bacteria; phylum Bacteroidota; class Rhodothermia; order Balneolales; family M1805; genus M1805. The sequence continues at coordinate 6,233 of CAZIQX010000167.1, forward strand.
TCAAAAAGAGTTAGCAAGCAACAAATCGTTAAATACCTTTTTGAATTTTTACATGCGTTCGTTAACCAATTTGGCAAAAGCAGCCGGTTACATTCCCTTGGATGCTCGTATGTACAAAAAATCACTTGATGAAATCAATCAATTATCCAACCAAAGTTTAGGAAAGTAACCTCATAACCGCTTACTAAAAACCTATACTTAAGCGTCCAAATCGAGCAGGTTTGGGCGCTTTTTTATTGATATTCAGGATGTTTTTGAATGAAGGAATCCAATGATTTGTGCACACTCTTTCGAACTACATTTCGGAATAAAGGTGTCCAACCTAAATAAAGTCCGGTAAATCCTAATGCTTGTTTTGCCCACTTCCAAAAGTTAAACCGGTCGGTATGCTGCCATATTTTACCGTCCTTAATGGTAAGTGTGGCTTCAATCGTGTTTTGAACTCTTGCATTATTCGGAGTGTAGGTATAATGGGCAATCCATTGTACAACAACGCGTTCCCGACTGGAATCTAGAATAGAAAACTCTACGCGTAAATCATTGGCACGTTTACATAACATATGCCACATAGCTTTGGTTTGTTTATAACTCAGCTTTCCATATGCCGGGTCTTCAAATGTCGCGTCTTTATGATAACATGATTGCATTTGAGCAAAATCGCGTTTTTGAAAGGCTTCGTAAAAGGTTCGAGCTAATTTTTCTGACTCATGCATAGATTTGATTAATTCCTAATGTAAAGTGTAACTATTCGATTCGCCTATGAAAAAAAATCGCAAATTTTTTGTGAGGATTTCATAGACCTTGATATAAGTATCATTAATCATTTAAAAAAAAAGAAGGTTAAAAATGTGAACACCCTTTGATAATACCAATAGCAGATATTTTTTGTAAAACAATAAGTTATACAAAACGAGTACTAGCTACATTGATATCGCTTTTAGCTAAATACAGAAAGAAATTTGATGCTAAACGTTCATTTTTTATTTGGCTTGAAATAAGTGAACATCTCGTTGTGGGAAAGGAATCGAGATGTGTTCTTCATCAAAGCGCTCTTTTAGTTTTTTGGTCATATCTAGCTTAGTTTGAAAAAAATCGGCATTTGATGTCCAATACCGAACAAGTACATTAACGGAACTATCACCTAATGATTCAACTGCCACAAGTGGTTCCGGATCAGCTAAAATGCGAGTATCTTTTTTAATTTCATCCATACAAGCAGCAAAAGCTTTGTTGATATCATCTGTGTAAGAAATACCGATTACAATATCATTTCGTCGGGTTGGGTTTTCGGATAAGTTTTGTATTTCTGAACCCCAGATAGCTGAGTTTGGTAAATAAATACTCAGGTTATCAAAGGTTTTAAACTTACTCAAAAACAAACCTATTTCATCCACGATGCAGGTATTGTTGTTTACTATTACCACATCATCGGTTTTAAAGGGACGAAATACAAGCAACATAACACCACTTGCTACATTGCTTAAGGTTCCCTGAAGGGCTAAACCAACCGCTAAACCTGCCGCACCAAGAACAGCAACAATACTTGTTGTT
>CAZIQX010000168.1:0-7777 GCA_964541325.1 uncultured Chitinophagales bacterium
GATTGAAGGCATCAGCAAAGAGGATATTTCCAAAGTTGTGATTGCCTACGAGCCGGTTTGGGCTATTGGAACAGGCGAAACGGCAAGCCCTGAACAAGCACAAGAAATGCACGCTGTAATTCGTGGTATTTTAGTAGATACTTACGGGAAAGAAACAGCTAATACCGTGCGTATTTTGTACGGTGGAAGTATGAAACCTGAAAACGCAGATGAATTACTTGCAAAACCTGATGTGGATGGCGGACTAATAGGTGGGGCTAGTTTAAAAGCCGAAAGTTTCCTTGCGATTGTTAATGCAGCTGAAAAACTCTCGTAGGTATGCCAGGGTATCGTTTTTTAGTTCTTGGAAGTGGCGGACGCGAACATGCTATTTCGTGGGCTTTAGCCAAGTCGCCCAAAACAGCTCAGGTTTATACTACACCCGGAAATCCCGGTACTGCGCAATGTGGAATTAATCTTCCGGTTGATTTAACCAATCATGCTGAAATTATTCGATTAGCAAAAACACATGAAGTTGATGTGGTTGTAGTTGGGCCGGAACTTCCTTTAGTCAATGGTATCTCCGACGACCTTAGGGCTATGGGAATCGCCGTTTTTGGTCCGGATAAATATGGTGCTCAACTCGAAGGAAGCAAAGAATTTGCTAAACAACACATGGCTGAATTTGGTGTGCCAACCGCAGCTTATCAATCGTTTGATTTTAGCGATATTCAGGCCATAAAAACCTACATTCTGGAAAAAGCTCATGCACCTATCGTTTTAAAAGCGGATGGATTAGCAGCCGGAAAAGGCGTTTTTATTTGTGCCACTAAGCAGGAAGCCATTGAGCGCCTGTCTTACATTCAAGCCGATAAAGCCCTTGCTTCTGCGGCAACTAAATTGGTGATTGAAGAATTCATGGATGGGGAAGAGGCTTCGGTTTTTGCCATTTGTGATGGAATGAACTACTTGTTGTTGAGTGCAGCTCAAGATCATAAACGAATTGGTGATGGTGATACCGGTTTAAATACCGGTGGAATGGGTGCTTATACACCTGCACCAATTGTTACCAATCGTGTTTTAAATCAAGTGAAAACGGAAATAGTAGAACCGATGCTCAAAGGCATGCAACAAAAAGGGCATCCTTATGTGGGAGTTTTATATGTCGGTTTAATGATTAAAGATGAGTATGCGCGTGTGGTAGAGTTTAATTGTCGTTTTGGGGATCCCGAATGTCAAGTAATAGTACCTCAATTGGAATCTGATTTTGCTGATATGATGATTCACGCTGCAAATGGAACCTTATCTCAGTATAAAGCAACATTTTATGATGGATATCATTGTAGTGTGGTGTTGGCTTCGAAAGGATATCCGGAAGCGTTTGAAAAAGGCAAACAAATTCACGGATTAGAAAAACTTGCCGCAGAAAGTTTAGTTTTTCACTCAGGAACTAAAGAAGAAGACGGATTATTATTTACCAATGGTGGACGTGTTCTTAATGTACTGGGCAAAGGAGAAACCTTGCAAGAAGCTATCGATAATGCCTACAAATCAGTAAATCAGATTTGTTTTGATACCATTTATTATCGGAAAGATATTGGTCAAAAAGGGCTGAAACACGCATGAAGCAAGTAATCAGTGTAGTAATCATGTGGGTGATTGGGATTACTCAAATCCAAGCACAAACTACGCTGTTTAACGAAACCTTTTCTGATATAAAAGCCTTGCAAGTTTCTTCGCAAGGCTTTGTTTTTGTATTAGATAGCGATCGTTCTATACTATCGAAATATAGCGTCGAAGGTTCGTTTGAGTATTCTGTAGGTTCTCGCGGATTTGGCTTAAACCGTTTTGATGCTCCTAATCATGTATTTCTTGGCTCAGGACTTAAACTATTAGTCACGGATTCTGGAAATCAACGGGTGGCACAGTATGACCGCAATTTGCAATTTTTAGGGGAAATCACAGAAAAAAGTGCTCGAAATTTGAACGGTTGGGACCCTGTTCAATCGGTTTCATTGCCAACAGGTGAAATATGGATTCTAGATGCATACTCTCAACAGCTTTTCTTATTTGATGAAAACGGTTTGTTTCGATTATCGGTTTATTTACCTGAAACTATTAAAGTAAATGATAAAACTCGGATGTTTGTAACTTCATCCGGATTAAAACTGATTGAACCTGAAAAGCGGCTTATTTTTAAATTTTCAATTTTAGGAAAATATGAGGGGTTTATTCAAGTGGATAAAGACGCAGATTGGATTGGTTATTCAGACGATATTTTGGTGATTGTAAAAGGTAAGAAGCTTTCTCTTTGGGATGAGAATGGCAAAGAATTGAACAATACGGTATTGCTTCAAGATGATTTTGAGTCTATTCGTTCGATTCAACTCACAAAAAATGGGGTGTATATTGCTACAAAAAATAGTGTGGTGTTCTATTTAATGTGAGCTATTCCGTCACCGATAAACACAAGGGTATGCAAGTGAAAATCAACACAAAGACGTTCCTACATCGCTTTTTAGTAGCCGCATTTTCGGTGGTGTGTCTATTGGTTAGCAATTTTCAACATGTTGATGCACAACGAGTTACTATTCCACCTGATGCCAATTGGGCATTAACCGGAAACTATCAACATGCTACGTTAATGGGCTGGGCTGCACAATCAGAAATGAAACTCTTCGATAGAAGTAATAGTCCATATGGACTAGTTACAGACCGAGGCTGGATGTATCAATACACCAACCAAATGGAGGACGAATTTAATTTGAACGTGATGAGCTTTAATCCCACTCACGCTGATGATTACTTGTTTTATAGAAGTCCAAACGGAATTCGTTATGTGACAGGCGATTACAACGATACCGATTTTTTTACAGCCGCAGAGCTTCAAACGAGAGTACAAGTTGCTCCTAAACACCAATTCAAGGTTTGGTCATATATGGAGCGATCGCCGGTTTTACAGCGCATGTACATGAATTTAATGTATGCGTATGAAATCAAACCCAATTGGATTGCAGGGATTCGTCACTCTTTAGGGTCACGACAAGATGATTTGGACATCACTGTTTTTACTCAACTAGGGAATGAACAAATAGGCTTACTAAAAGTAGAGTTTACCGCAGCAGATTACATGACAAATATGGTAAACAGTAATGTGAACATACCTTATGCTTTTCCTGATACCATTCGAAGATTTTCAAAAGCGCCGTTTTTAATTCATCTATCCGCGGTCACTCCACCCAATAAACCGTATCGCGCTGAATTATTTGTAACATGGCAGACCAAAGCGATTTCAGATATCAAGTCAGCGATTGAACCATTGGACCAATACCAATATGAGTATCAAAATGGATTTGCCGGAGGTTTATTGGAGTATAAATTTCAACAGTTTACCATTGGTTCGATGGCTAAATTTATGCTTTCAAAGTCGGGGAGAGATAGTTTACAACTCAATCCAAACTATACAACTGAACAAATCGAGTTTCATAAAGGGTTTTATATCATTGCAAATGCTTCTCAAGTAAGTTGGGATTCCTGGCTTTGGTTAGTGGATTACGAGGAAACTCAATCAGCCGGACGGTACTTGTTGCTTTCTGAAGTGGATAAACGTTTTTTAAATCGTGAAAACCGTGTGTATATGCACAATCGTATTTGGGTTCGACCGGATTATAAAGGGTGGATGTTTGGAATTGAACACCTTCTCGACTTGAGAAAACGTAGTATTGATTTGCCGAATAAAGCAGAAGACGAGGTGGTTCCTATAGGTTATGACCCCTTAGCGGAGTTTTATCCCTTTGCATTTCATACCAATAACAATCGGATCATTTTAGCGGCGGGATATCAATTTCAGCCAAGAGCAAAAGTAACGGTCGGTTATGGTATAGATTTAGATAATGATTTTCATCGAGTGAACGGCGGGGAACGATACGATAACGTATTTGTACGTTTGGAATATCGCTGGTAAGCGAGACTCAACTTAATCCCGCAACTCCTTTTTTATTTACGCTTCCGGGTTCTCAATGAGTAAGAATGGATGTATTTAACGAAATAGGGCGATTAGTGGACAAATCCTTCATAAAAAAGGCAGACTAGTGTAGCCTGCCTTAGATGGAATTTGTAAATGAGAAGGAATTACTTTTCTTCTTCTAAATCCCAGTAACCTAAGCTTAAACGAAGTTTCAAGTCGTTGATATTGTTCGCTGATTCTTCCAATGTTTGGCTAACAAACGTTGTTTTGAGTAAATCGCGGGTAGGAGCCCAAAACTCGTGGATCGGACAAGGTGTCTCGTGTCCACAACCAGGGAGACCTAAAACACACTCCGTAAAAACATCGTCACCATCAATAGCATGAATTACATCATAATAAGTAACGGTAGCAGGGTCTTTAGCTAGTTTAATCCCGCCTTTAGGGCCTTTTAAAGAAATTAGAAGTCCCTTTGCTGTTAACTGTTGCAGGATTTTAGTTAAAAAGTGAAACGAGATATGTAACTCATCACTAAGTTCACGAATAGGAACAAATTCGCGATTTTCTTTAGCTACATAAAGGGTAGCTAAAATTCCGTAAGTACACGCTTTAGATAAAACCATAATTCTTTCAGACTTAATTGTCTTATAAATTAGTTAGTTGAATGAGTAATCGCAAATAAAAAATTTAATGATGTAAGCGAGGAATCATCCAATTGGAAACAAATGTTGGGATAATCGGTGATAAAGCTACGTTTAGCCTATTTAAAATTCCGGGTACAATAAGAAATTTTTTCTTTTCAACTTGATTGAAGGTATAGATTGCTACGTCTTCAGCTGTTTGAACAGCTGCTCCGGTTTTCGTGAATAAGGCACTTTTTTGCATGCCTGCAACATCCTGAAATTCTGTTTTTGTAGGTCCGGGACACACAACTGAGATAGAATAGGGGCTACCTTTTAGTTCATGGTGAATAGCTTTTGAAAACGACATCACAAAGGCTTTACTTGCATAATAAACAGCCATGTAGGGGCCAGGAAAAAATGAAGCAATCGATGCAATCTGAATTAAATGACCGCTTTTTTGATGTTGAGCATAACTTAAATACAATTTGCTAAGCAATACCAGCGACTCCATGTTTAAGCGAATGATCTGTTGCTCGCGAGCAAAATCATTTTCTAAAAACGCCCCATTTGCACCCAATCCTGCATTATTGATAAATGTATCTATGGTTAGCTTTTCCTGTTTAATCCAATCAAACAATCGATAACATTCTGCATCAATACTTAAATCGCCTGCAAAAACTGCCACTTGTATGTTATAGGTTGATATGCAATAGCTTGCTAACTGTTCTAAGGTCTCTTTTCTACGTGCAACTAAAATTAGATTTCGTTCATGTTTTGCATAAGTTTTCGCTAATTCATATCCAATTCCGGAACTTGCACCGGTTATTAACACATAAGAAGTCATTGTTTTAATTTACTTAGCGATTACAGGTTTAAGGTTTAATTTCTTTTTTTAAGAATTGTAGAGCCGTTGAAAATATCAACCTAATTTTATGAAATTTTCATTCCCTTAAGTAGATATTTTAAAAAAAAATACTTTATATTCAAGTAAACAATGTTAATAACCTAATCTAAACATAAAGGTTCTAGGTATGGCAAAACGTAATGAAGAAGATGACTTGAAGGGTATTAGCCGAATTGATAGCAACGGCACACACGGTTGGTTTGTACGCGTTTATCGTAATGGTAAAACGTATTCCAAACTCTATTCCGATAAAAAGTATGGTGGAACTGAGCGCGCTTTAAAAATTGCACGCAAAGCTCGTGATCATGCTTACAAAACTATTCCTGTTGCAAAAAAACAAAAGCTAACTTCTCGTCGCCTTACACAAGGTACACGTCGAAACAACTCCGGTATTGTTGGTGTTAACCGCACTGAAAAAGCAAACCGCAGTGGTTCAATGAGCGCTTACTATCAAGTGACCTGGTCACCTGAAATTGGTAAAATCAAAAACAAACAGTGGAGCGTTCAAAAATTTGGTGAAAAGGGTGCGTTTATTCTCGCTTGGGAATTTCGTAAAAACATCATGAGAAACATTCATGGTGATCGTTACAATCCTGAATTGGATATTCTCGACAGAGAAACCTTCGACCGAATTATGAATCTACCTGAATAAGGTTGATTATTTTTTTAAAAAAAGGCTGCACAGTTTATGTGTCAGCCTTTTTTTGTTTTCTGAACATCAATTTAATACAGTTTTAGAACGGTTCCTTTTTCGATGGTTTCGTTCAATTCCACTTGATTCATGATAGCCCAATCCAATTCTTTAGTTCCAACCGGTAGAGGGCGGGGTAATAACTGAGAAAATGGCTTTGCTTCTGTTACCTCAATTAGTTTTAAGCGAGTGGGTTGTATGTTTAATATGTTGGAATCTGTGAGTCGATTAAATTTTTGAAATGGCTCAAAAAAGTAGGGCGTGTAGGCATCAAACTGGGCTAAATCACTGTATCCAAGGAACTGATATACTGCTCCGTTAAACTCAACCGCTGCCACGAATAAGCCCAAGTTGCCTTGTTGAGTAGTGGCTTTAGCTGTTGCCTGAAATCCCCTAAAGGTATTAACTGTCATGGCTTTTTTGCTCAAGGTTTCAATGCCTTCTTGTGCTAAAAATTGATTTACTACCACTTCTGCCGATACTGATTTATCGGTTGATGTGACTACTAACACACCTTTTTGCTCCTTATCAACTAAAATGACACGTGTTGGCTCGTTAACAAGCATCCAATCCGTTGGTACGGAGAACCGAAATTGTAAATCAGGGTGGAAAAATTGCCCATTTTGAACAAAACCATTTCGTGGATTTTCCCCAACCATAAGATTGTCGATGAGTTTTTTGTAAGACCCTTGTTCAACTTTGGTTAAGCTTAAGCCTTTTTCTTTCCAACTCTGATACAATCGTTTCATATTGTTTTCTCGATCGCCTGGGTCAGGGTGGGAAGACTGATGCGTAGGAATTTTTCCATATTGCTCACTAATGCGTTTCAGGCTCTCAAAAAAGGCTGCGGCTTCATCGGTGCGGTAACCGTTTTTTGCGGCATATTCAACTCCAACCACGTCCGATTCGGTTTCGTCGTCGCGTGAATAACTTAAAAACAGAAGGGCAGATGCTTGTCCGCCAAGATTTACTAAATCTTGTCCCGGTAAGCCTAAAAGTTGTTCGCCCAAAACGGCTCCACCCATTAAAGCTACCTGTCCTGCTTTTTGTTGAAGCGCTCTTTTAGAATGATGTCGACCGGCTACGTGACCGATTTCATGGCCGATTACAACGGCAAGTTGAGCTTCGTTATTCAAGTGAGCTAAAAGTCCACGAGTGATATAAACATATCCACCCGGAAGGGCAAATGCATTCACAACCGGAGAATCCAGCAAACGAAATGTAAAGGGCGTGTTTTGGAATTCAGTCGAAGCTCCTTCACGACGTAAATGTGATTCTTTTAGAATCTTTTGTCCCAAATCTTCAATATAAGTGGCAAGTTTAGGGTCGTTATATAATCCGTATTGATTCACAATTTCAACATCGGCTTCTTTTCCTAATTTTACTTCTTGCTGCCATGTATAAGCGTATGCCCGTTTTCCGCCGGTTATTGGATTAACTTGATACGTACACGCTGTTGCAAGCATGAAAAGGATTAGCACCGATAAAAGTTTGTTTTTCATGTAGGTTGATGTAAGTTTTTTGATGATTTTGATGCAAAAATAGGGATAGTTTTTTTAAAAAGGTGTTGGGTGTAAGGTGTTAGCAAAAGTTATAAAGTTGTAGAGGTTTAAAGG
>CAZIQX010000169.1:0-7756 GCA_964541325.1 uncultured Chitinophagales bacterium
AAAATGGTTGATTAGGCTTGTTCGATAACTTCAGCTGCAATTTCAAGCTTAACTTCGTCAGCAACTACAACGCCGCCGGCTTCAGTTAAAGCACTCCAGCTCAAGCCGAAATCTTTACGATTTATTTTACCGTTGATTTCAAAACCTGCAACGTTAAAATCGCCACCAAAACCTTTTACTGTTCCATTGTACGTAACATCTAAAGAAACGGATTTGGTAGTTCCACGAATGGTTAAATCTCCGGTTAAAACGTATTCAGAATCAGATTTTTTGGTGAAAGATGTTGATGTGAAAGTCATTTTGGGATGGTTTTCAGCATCAAAGAAATCGGCTGATTTTAAGTGACCATCACGTTGAGCTTGTTTGGTATTGATGCTGTTGATGTCAGCTTCGAAAGTAACAGTAGCGCCTTCAAATGAATCGCCTTTGGTTATTACTGAACCACTGAACTGCTCAAAATAGCCGGTAACGGTTGATACAACTAAGTGTTTTACTTTGAATTTAATTTCGGAGTGAGCTACGTCTAAATTCCAGGTTGCCATAGAAATATACTTGTGTTAGATGATTGATTTTTTGGTTATTGAATATGATATAGTTTAACATTAAACTATTAGACATGCAACAATAAAGATGTAAAAATATATTTCTTAGGATTGACACAAAAAAGGCTACTTGGATGAAGTAGCCTTTACAGCGTTCCTATTATGGGAAAATGCCCATTTGTTCGTAAAGAACAGCGATTTTGTTAATTGCTGATATAAATGCAGCTGTTCTCAAATCAACAGAATACTTTTTTCGAATTTCATTGATTTCGTTATAAGCGACAATCATGGTGTCTTCCAGTCCTGAATAAACCAGTTCTCGTTCGTCAGCGCCTAGAGATAATTCTTTGATTCGCTCCACTGAAAACGACTTACTCGACATTTCTTCGATTGCTTTTGCCAATTTAAGATAGGAGCGCTCTTCATGGCGTTTTTCCATGCGTCCGAATCGAACATGACTCAGGTTTTTCAGCCATTCAAAATAGGAAACGGTAACACCACCGGCATTGATATACGAATCAGGAATAATAAAAGCTCCGCGCGATTTTATGATTTCATGTGCTCCGGAAGTTGTTGGGCCGTTTGCAGCTTCAGCAATAATTTTAGCTTTAATTTTATGAGCGTTACTTTCATTGAGTTGATTTTCTAATGCAGCTGGAATCAAAATATCGCACTCATAGGTAAGTAATTCGGTACTTGGTTGCACATTTTCAGCACCCGGAAAATCTAAAATTGATCCGCGCTCTTTTCTATGCTGGAAAACCTTCTCTACATCAAGCCCTTTGGGATTATAAATGCCACCTTCAAATTCAGCAATGCCCGTAATTACAGCGCCACCTTCCATAAAAAATTTAGCTGCGTGGTAACCCACATTACCTAAACCTTGAACAATAACTGTTTTTCCTTCAATTCCTGGATTTAAGCCAACTAATTTCATGTCTTCTGCATTGCTGCAACATTCGCGAGTTCCATAAAAAACACCAAGACCTGTTGCTTCGCGTCGGCCTCGGATACCACCTTGTGAAACAGGTTTACCGGTAACACATCCTTCTGCATTCAGGTCGCTTGTCATGGCTTTATAGGTATCCATAATCCACGACATTTCTTGTTCACCGGTACCGTAATCGGGTGCCGGAACGTCAACACCCGGACCAATAAAATTCTTTTTTACTAATTCAAACGTGAAACGGCGTGTTATACGCTCCAATTCACCTTGTGAGTAATTAGCTCTGTTAATTCTAATACCGCCTTTTGCACCACCAAATGGTACATCAACAACGGCGCATTTATAAGTCATTAAGGCGGCTAAGGCAGTTACTTCATCTTCATTAACTTCCATTGCATATCTGATACCGCCTTTTGTGGGCAGTTTGTGATGACTGTGTTCAGCTCGCCACCCATGAATGGTTTCAACGCTTCCATCATCCCGGCGTAATGGAAATGATATTCTATAGACAGAGTTACAACTTTTGATGTGATCGAGTAAGCCCTTGGGATATTTTGTGTAGGCTGCAGCTTTATCAAAATTTTTATTGACTTCAGCAAAAAACTTGTACTTGGACATAGGCCTCCTTAAAGCGCTTTTTTTGTGCTAATTGTGTCGCCTATCATACCATTAATTAAACATATTCCAAAATGGAAAAATGGAAAATCATCTGTTTTTGAATGATTTATCACTCTTTAAAACCAAATTAGAATTCCTGATTTCAATAAAGCACAGACCCGAATGTGTGAAGCCACAGAAATGAAAAGGTATAGCAACATGTGAAGGTATTGTACGTCTTAACACAAATAACTTACACACACACGACACGATAACACAGACAGAAAATCATCAGGAGAGACGTTGGCTTGGGCACAATTTTTCACAGTTGGGAGTCACTGAAATCGAACTTGAGGGAATAGAGTAGATGATGTGGCTCCCCTAATTTTCCAACCATAGACGACAGAGTAAGAACACACACACGAGAGAAAAAAAGCCGGTCGAAAGCCGGCTTTTTTTATGCCAGATACTCTGAGACAGCTTGTGCGGCTTCTCTTCCTGAACGCATGGCAAAATTTACTGAACCAAAATATCGGTTGTCGCTACTGGAAAACGTTCCATCGGCATTCCGAACAGCTTTAGCATGAATTTGAGGTTTTACGGGTAAAGAATAAGGAATAGTGTAGCGTTTAAATGCTTTCCAACCGGTAACTTTAAAGAGTAATTGAAGCTCTTTTTCAACTAATGAAAATAAATCGGAATCCGAAAGTTGCGAGATTTCGGAAAGAGTTACACTAGCAAGACGTTTCCCATTTTGTGCATAAGATGGGGCTACATCCGACAAAAACGCTATATGATTGATCAATCTGTTTTTAGCGGAATTAATCACTAAATACAAATGATTCGTAACTGATTCTGGCACTTCTACATACAAACAGTCTGTGCCATTCCAAGCTTCAAGATGGTTGGTGTCAGGAGTGGCTATTATGGTTGCAGAAGTTTGCATGATTTCACCATTCTCTAATTCTACAAAATCTTTCCCCCAGGTTTTAACTTGAGTTTCTAATCGAATAATGTCTGCGGGTAACTGTGATGCCAATTGTTGAGCAATTGCTGCCATGCCTTTAGCTGGAATAGCTGCATCGCCTTCCGTGAACATTTTATAGATGAACAAAAATGCATCACTGGATGTTGTTAATGCTTGTTCAAGAAATATTCCCGCAAAAAAGGGTTGAAAAAACTGTTCTATGATAGTTTCACTAAAACCATAATTTCTCAAAAAGGAATAGGTATCTGTTTGATGCTCCACAAAAAGAGAATCAATGGATAATCGCTGCACATCCGCTTTGAGTTTTAAAATCAAAAACTTGTCTTTGGCTGTAGCTACCGGAGAAAACAGTGTTTGAAAAAATTTTGAAAAATCTCGAAAAGGGTCGCTGATGGTTGTAAACGAACCATTATTAAAAATAATAGCTCCGGGACGAAAGGGTTTGAGCTGAAGTTTATCGTAATTCAGATAGGTTCTTGCTTCAGGGTAGGCTGTCTGAAAAACCTGAAAACCATGGTCTAAAATAAATCCGTTTTCAAAATCGGAGGCAACTCGCCCACCTAAGTAGGCTTTTTTTTCAAATAAAATATAGGGTATAGCTTTTTTCTGTAACTCAATTGCGGCTACAAGTCCTGAAATCCCACCACCGATAATGGCCACCGGTTTAGTCATAAAAAATTCTCCTCGTTATTAATCGGGTAAATAAACCCTGATATACGTTCTTTCATTCCTTCATAAAAAGAACCCAAAACTATTAAAACTAGAAGAATAATTTATTTCCTGGGAGCCAATAACTCACTTTAAGTGCTAAAACCTGTGTTCCATGTGCTGTAAGCGTATCTAAAATATCACCTGAACGAACCTGATTGAACTCGTTTAGCTGATTAAATCGGTTTTGCTGCCATACCAGAAATAAGGTACTTCCCGGAATCCATTCATAGCGAAAAACAAGATTGCTTCTAAAAGAGAACACTTTAAAACTGGGGTTTGAAAATGAAAACGTATCAATGCCATCGGTTACAACATACTCGTTATTGGTTTGAGTGATACTTGTTCCATCGGTGCCGTAAAAGCGAATTTGGTTGGTTTTAGCTTCTGCTAATTCCCCAAATCGGCTAAAACGTGCAGTGGAAACAAATGGCTCAGCGTACAATTCCAAACTCATGTCGGGTGTTATGGAATAATTAAGGCGTAAGCGTAGGCTTAAGGTTGATTGATCAACCCGTGAAAAAATATATCGGTTACCAAAGGTTCGTTCGTCACTTCGGGATTGTGTGCGGATATATTGGCGTTCATCATTTCGAAGCGAAAGCCGGGGAGAAACGCTGAATTCCCATCTACCGGATAACTGCCCCTCAAACGATGGAGCAATTTCGGTATTCCAGGAGCCTTCTGCATTTTGAAAATAATCAACCGTGATACCACCACGATTAGCAGCTCCTTGATTTGAGCGGATGTTCACATTTACATAATTGCCGGTTGGCCGACGCATGAGCGGTCCACCTCGTGTAATGTCATCACTTAAACCACCAAACTGATATTCATGAAATACTGAAAACCGTTGAAATTCGGGAAAAACCCACTCGAAATCGTTACTCCACCACGTTCCATTTCGTACATGGCCGTAATTCCATACTGAAAAAATACTTGTGCTGAATTCCATACGATTGTACCATGTTCGAGGAACTTGATCTCGGAGGGTAGCACTTGCCGAAAGATTGTATTCGTCAACCGATTGAACTACACCAATATCATTGAGTTCAAAACCCGGGCTTTCTGTTTCTCCACTAATACTCCATAAAAAATTACCTTCTCGTTTAGCAAATGTTAATTCACCGGTAAAGCCGGATAAACTTGTTCGTGTTGAATCTAATCGCACGTACGATGCATCGGGTCTTTGGAAATTGCGTGCACTGCTTCTTTGTAAACGCATGATTGCTTGTGGGTGTCCTTCCACATGGCTAAATCCAAGATTTCCATTGAGTTCATACATTCGTTTATTTAACCGGATATTCCAATCCACGGCTCCTGTAAATGCCTGACGATTCATGATTTTATCTAACTCAGAATCAGGTTCAAGTTGGCGTTTTACTCCAGTTGCGATCATTCCAACTCTCGAACCGTATTCACCGAACTCTTGCTGAAGGCGCAGCACATTGTACGAACTTAAAGGCTCTACTTTTATTTGTTGATAATTGGTCGTTGCAACATTGAACGTATTCACGAACTCATTTCCGGTAACCGAAGTTAAAGCTCCAACTGAAAGTCCATTTGAAAGACGTCCTGTAACTTTTCCCGCTGCCAAAATAGTTGTATTAGTATTCGTTGAAATAAAATCGGCATCAGGCGAAAAACTGGGATTCGCGCCAATTCTTCGTGAATAAAAATATCCGGCACCTCCACCACTGAACAATGCCGCACCTTCAGTAAAAAATGGGCGCCGTTCGGTTTGGATGACTTCAAACTGTGATAAATTTACAAAAGCAGGATCGGCCTCAACCTGACCAAAGTCGGGATTTATAGTAGCATCGAGGGTTAAATTAGTACCTAAACCCACTTTAACATCCGCACCTAAACGGTTTTGCCATTGATAGCGAGCATCAAATGGATTTCCGGAAACCACTACATCTTTGTGTTGAATATCGGTTGCATAGTAAGGCATGGTTTCTAAACGATGCGTGGATTTAACACCCTTAATGCCTTTTAAGTATCCAAAGTGCGACGCCCACCCGACTTCATTTCTCGGAATATGAATCCAAAAAGAATCTTCGTTCGTGTTTGGAATGTAATGATTGATATTCATCCCGAAAACCAACTCTTCAGCATCATTAAAACGAAGCTGCGAAAAAGGAATCTTGATTTCAACCGACCAAAAAGCAGAATCCTGATGAGTTTGAGCTTCCCATACAGGATTCCAAGAATAATCACGATTAAAAGGGGCATCAGTAGGGTGGTAGTAATCGAGCCGTACTGCACTAGCTGTTACCCCAAACGAATAAGAAGTGATACGGTCCAAATAGGTATCAAACGAAAAAATGATGCGTTCAGAATTGGCAGAATTGTCGCGACGAGATGTAATAGCCTGAACCTCTTCGGCTTTACGATGAATAATGGCACTCACAAACAAGAATTCTGAATCGTACACAAATCGTGTTTCAATAGGAACGGTTCCCGGTTCACCTTCTGCGGGTTCACGCTGTGTGAACGAACCTGTAGTTGGCGCTTGTTGCCAAATTAATTCGTTTGGGAGGCCGTCGAGAACAATAGATTCTTCTCTAAGTGGAATAGCTTGAACCACGTTTGATTGAGCTTGTACATCAATCACACCTATAGAAAAACAAAAAAATAAACAGGTTCTTAAAAGCGAAAAGAATAAACGCACGGTAAATAGTTGACCTCAATGAATCAATAGAATCGCTAAATTAGTGCTGAATATTGTAAAACCGTTTCAAAAAGTTATTAAACTTGATTTCATGCATGTATTGAAGTCGCTCATTTTATTCAGTTTATGGCAAGTGCTTCCACTTAGTATCTATGCACAGATCTCAGCCTTGGATTTCTATGCAGTAACACGTGCCGGCGATGACAAAGTGAGCATTACAAAAACGGAGTATGCCTTGTTATCCATTGCCTATCAAGAAAAGAAGATGAACAATTGGTATGAAAAGTTTTGGGTTGAGGAAGGGTTTACAAGTCCGGAAGATATGTTTGTACGCATCCAAAGAAGTTCCATTCATGATGAAGCGTTGATGATTGTGTTCGATGTTACCGAATCGGTTGTAAAATCAGATTCTTTATTTAATGTGCATCTTCGTATTGCAGATATGCTACAAGGGCATTTGCAATCTCAAATTAAGTTAGATTCAACACAATGGGTACAATGGATAACGGCTGTAAATGAAAATTATACTCCCGGAAAGTCGGTAAATCGCCGTTTGGTTCAAAAACAACAAGTGAAAATCATTAAACCTGAGAATGGGGATTTGAGCTTGCTCAGTCCATCCATTGGAATTGGTAGACAAGAAATGCGAATTCCAGCACGCGACTTAGCAGCGTTGTATCTCGAAGGGGCAATTGAAGACTTGCACTTGGTTTACAAAGATTTTTTGCTGATTTCAGGATTTAAACTCTACCAAAATGCGGAAATTATTCTTGAAAAGAATAAAGCTGATAACGATTTATTGTCGTTTGTTTTTGTAATGGATTCCCAAACAGCGCGAAGTGACCCCGGCCTAAAAGCACACCGAAGCATGGCTAAACAGTTTCGGGAGTTCATCAATCGAAAAGCTGAACCTATGCAAACAAAATGGCTCAGAATACGATTTGAAGCCGATACGAGTGGAAAAATTACAGAACGCGTCTGGTTAACTAACTTTTAGTTAGGTATCAAAGAACCATTTTTTGTTTGTTAATCGCGAACGGATTCAAGTATTTTTTGGATTGAAGCGATAAAAATAAGCTACTTTAGTATGCAAGAAGAATCAAAAACCGCTTATCAGGCCGCACTAAACGAATTTGTTCTGTATTGGGGTGAAATGGCCTCTGCATGGGGAATCAATAAAACAATGGCTCAAATACATGCACTATTGTTTGCAGCCTCCGAACCAATTGATACCGATGCTGTTATGGAGTATTTGGATATCAGCCGCGGGAATGCCAATATGAATTTGCATAATTTAATGG
>CAZIQX010000170.1:0-7745 GCA_964541325.1 uncultured Chitinophagales bacterium
CAATCAGCAATCAGCAATCAACAATCAGCAATCAGCAATCAGCAATCAGCAATCATACATTTACATTTAACTCAACATAGACCAAATGAATCGGTTTATCATGTTTTATTTCTGCATTAAAATCGGTTTTAATTTCCTTAAAGCCCAGTTTTTTAACTAATTGTAGAGTAACTCTATTTTCTGATTCAATCACTCCAACCACTTTTTTTATAGGCAATTCTTGTTTGATTTTTTCCAATGCGACGGGAAATAGTTGTAAAGTTAATCCACGTCCCCAAAATTCAGGTAACAGCCAAAATCCACATTCAATTTCACCGGACTCTTTATTAAAGTGATTAAATCCTATGGCCCCCAAATCCACACCTCGATCATGGATTTTCCACCAATGTCCTAACTTCTCGTTGATTTGTTTTTGATACCATTCTAATTCTATGATGGCATCATCAAATGAATGGCAGACAAAACCATAATAGGGAATCACTTTAGGATGTGATAATCCGTAATAAATAAATTCTAAGTCAGCTTCTGTAAAATCGAGTAGTTCTATCATGGTATAACAGGCAAGGATACATGCAAATGATCCGCTGTTCCAACATGACGTAAGGTTTTGAAGCCCATCAGTTTAAAGCCCCATTCCACAAGCTTGTTTTGCAACTCGCTTCGCCCAATTGTTCGCAAATCCACCGCATGAACAAATCCAGTTTCTGCCTGAATATAATGTAAAGATTGTTCTTTAGGGCTAAGTCCCCAATTTTTATAATCTTGTTTTGTTCGTTGTGTGTTGGTAACGATAAGTTTGGTATCGGCAAGAATTGCAGTGGTGAGTCCAATTCGCAAAACAGGATGCAAGTTTAAATAGGTTTCTTTTATGGATGCATCTTTGCTGTTGGCGTTACTAAAAAAAAGGAGTCCATATAACAAATACCCGCAAACTAAACCAACTAAAGCCACATTGACTTTCGAACTCCACACCATTTTGCGTATCAAAATATATTGAACGAGTACATACAGAAAAAACAAGCTGACTAATACGGTACCGGCAGCTAATAAAATGGACGGATAGGAGCCGTGCGACTCTAGATAATAGTACACACAAAAGCGAGGAAACAACAGAATAGAACTTACAATACCTATGAAACTCAATCCTAAAGAAACCATAATTCTACGCGCCCACCTAAACCAACCAATAGTATTTTTCTCGCTTGTTGAATGTTTTCGTTTGTTGTTTTCAGGGCTCAGAGTTCGCCATTGTTGTTCCAGGTCTTCAAGAAGTTCAGGACTTACGGCATAAGGGCTATGTTTTCCATTCAATGGCATTAGGAGGTATAAAGATTTCCGATTTAAGCTAAGCACTATCGGTACACGGCAAGAAGATGTTGCAGTAGTGACTTGTGTTTTACGAATTAATTCAATATTCGAGTCCATTTATTTTCAACTAAACAATTAGTTGTTGACATCAACTAAAAATTTAGTTATTCTGAATTCAGTGATATTCGACATAAATAAACGTCAATCAAAATGCAGATTTTCACTTAAATCAACCAAGGTGCGAATCGGCAATGCGTTTAATCCGTGTCGAACGAACGAATTAAAAACAAAAACCAACCCAAAACGGAACCTATGCAAGATCTTACCAAAGCTGAAGAAGAAATCATGCACTATTTGTGGCAATTCGGAGAGTGTCTTGTTCGTGATATTGTTGAAGCCATGCCTGAACCCAAGCCGGCTTACAATACTGTTTCTACCATCGTACGGATTTTAGAAAAAAAGGAATTTGTGGGTCATAAAGAGAACGGAAAGTCCTACATCTACTATCCCTTAATATCTAAAGCCGACTATTCGCGTTTTTCTTTTAAAAATTTAATTCATGGTTATTTTGGCGGCTCATATAAAAAAGCAGTTTCATTTTTTGTTCAAGATGAACAGCTAAGTGTTCAGGAGGTAGAGTCGTTATTAGAGCAATTAAAAGCAACGCAAGATCTGAAAGGGGAGTGAGCTTATGAATTGGTTCGTTTGGTCATTTTCACATTTATTTCTAACGCTTTTGTTGTATCAGTTTCATATTAGCAATCATCCGAATCTTACTTTTCGAAGATACTTTTTGCTCTTATTTCCGGTTGTTGGGCTTGCATTTCCTTTCATACAATGGACTTCCATTGTACCCGCAGCAGTTTTCAGCGATGTTGTGATTGAAACGCGTCAAGTCTTTACGAAATCCATTTCGGGAACGAACTTTTGGCATCGTGATGAATTCATGGTTAACATGTATCAGCTGGGATTCTCCTTTATGCTCATACGTTTTTGTATTCAACAGGTAAGCACGCTTATTCTAATTCATCGGTTACCGGTTTTGGAAAGAAAACAGGGTATCACAATTCGAGTATCCGAGCGCAATTATCCAACATTTTCATTTTGGAATCAGATTTGTTTACATCCTGATGATATTCAGAAACATGAAATTCGATTGCACGAAGAGGCTCATGTTCGCAAAGTACACAGTGTTGATCGCCTCTTTTTTGATATTCTCACGATATTTTTCTGGTTTAATCCATTTGTTTATGTGCTCGCTCGAAAAAGTGCGTATGTACAAGAGTTGTTAGCTGATCAAGCTGTTTTGGCACAAAAGATTGAACCCCAACGATATGCATCCCTCATTTTGGCCTCTGCTACAGGTTTCCCTTTGCACATTCCCGTTCATAATTTTTCAAAAAAAGAGGGTATCACTGAACGAATTGCAACGATTTTACACCCAAATCCTAAACTAAACAAACATACTATGAAGTTCACATCATTACTAACCATTTGTGTATTAGCTGTTTCTGTATGGATAACTGCTTGTACCGAACAATCACTTCATCTAACTGAAAATCCTGATGTTCAACCGGCATTTGGTGTTACTACTCAAACCAACTTAGGTCAATTTTTGGGAAAAACCTTAGTATATCCAGAATCAGCTCGTAAAGATGGGGCTGAGGGTAGAGTTATTGTGGAGTTTGTTATAACAGAACAAGGAAAGTTACAACAAGCTCAAGTTCTTAAAAGCAGTGGTCGTACAGACTTAGACTCGGAAGCCTTGCGAGCTGTTTCAGAAATGACTGATTGGAAACCTGCACAAAAAGAGGGCAAGCCGGTTTCAGTAAAATATGCCTTACCGATTACGTTTAAATTGTAATTGATTAACGAATAGCCATATTAATTCTGTAAATATCTCCCAATCCGTTTCCGGGCAGTTCAAAATCGTGTTGTATGGTTTCCAATGAAAAGGGTTTGGGAGATGGTTTTTTGCGGGTAGAACTCAGGTATAATACCTGTTCAGCTTCATCCCAAAATGGACAAAAATCTAATTGTTTTGAGTTGATTGGTTCAGGTAATAGTATTGGTTTTGACCATCTACCATCATCATCTTTAGAACTCATATATAGATCGCCGCCCCCAAATTCATTCGCTCGTCCATAAGCTGAAAAGAAAAGGACAGATTCATCAGTACTGATATATGCGTTAAACTCATAAAATTCAGAGTTGATATGTTCTGGTAATAATTCAGGCGTTTGATAGCGTCCATTTTTCCAGCGGCTAACCAAAATATCTTCTTTTTTGGTGATCCCTTTGTATTCGGCAGTAAAGAAAATGTCATTATTTAACGTAATGCTCGGATAAAATTCATCTGCCGTCGTATTTATCACCTCCGGCAAAGGAATTGGTTCGCCCAGGCTGCCGGATGATTCATCAAATGAACAGCTCCAAATATTATAGTCGCTAAGTGAATCGCGTCCCGGAAATGGTCGATTAGAAGCAAAAAATAATTGGGTTCCATTAGGATGAAAAAAAGGCTCGATATCCCGATATACACCAGAAAAAGAAACTAATTTCTGATGGATTGAATCCCGATACAAAACTATGCCCATTTGGGTTTGGTCACTGTTTCCTCTGGAAAAAGCAATCCATTTTTTGTTAGGATGTACAGCAAAATCACGCTCATATAATCCGGTTGAAATACCTTGTTTTACAAGCTCTAATGTATCCTGCTGAATTGAAAAATCAAACGGTTTTACTTGTTGTTGGGTAGAACAGGATAGTAATACACTACAAATAAAAGCACACATCTGAGTAGAAATAAACAAAATCCTCATAAAATCAGAATCCAAAAAAATGTCAGGCTTGCGACGCCTACTTGTTATGCTATTAGGTTATCTTGAAAAACTCTAAAAACCAAATTCTTCATTATGTCGCACGAATATCCGTTTATTCCCTATCATCCCAAACGTCACAGTTTTCATGAAATGCAACATCGGGCACAATCGTTTTATGAGGAAATGAACGAACGTCGTTCGGTTCGCTTTTTTTCCGATGAGCCCATTCCTGAGGGTGTGTTAGAAGCTCTCATCGCAACGGCCGGAACCGCGCCAAGTGGAGCGCATAAACAACCTTGGTTCTTCGCTTTGGTAAAAAATGCGGAAATTAAACATCAGATTAGATTGGCGGCAGAAGAAGAGGAGCGCAAAAATTATGAAGAACGTTTTACCGACGATTGGAAAGAAGACCTTGCCCCATTTGGCACGGATGCGATTAAACCCTATATAGACCTTGCTCCTGCTTTAATCGTTGTATTTAAAGAAGTCTATCGTGTGCAAAATGATCAAAAAAAGAAAAATTATTATGTGAATGAGTCGGTTGGAATTGCCGCCGGTTTGTTGATTGCGGCCATTCAACATGCAGGTCTTGTTACCTTGACCCACACCCCCAATCCTATGAAATTTTTAAATGATATCTTACATCGCCCGTCAAACGAAACCCCAATTTTACTGATGCCTGTTGGATTTCCGGCTGAGGATTGTGTTGTACCGGATATCAAACGTAAAGATTTAAAAGACATCATGCAGGTTTATTAAGGTATTCAGTGACATCATGCACGGGCTACATTTCAGGTTGATAACCATGTGTAAGACCAAAATCTATGCCCAAGAGGTTCATTTTGTTGCTCGATGTCTTGAACAAAACGAGGAATCAAACCCTTGGCAGGAAGTTAAATAGCTCATCCTGAAAACAAGCTCTAAGGAAATACAAGCGTTTCAGCGATATTGTAATCGAAAGAGTTTAGAATTGAGTTAATCACAATAAAAAAGCCTATAAAAAAGGGCTTAGTTTTCACTATGCCCTTAACATTTATGCCATTTCTTTCATGGCACGATATGCTTTTTCTCCGTACACAATAGATGGTCCACCACCCATAAGTACAGCCACGCCAATGGTTTCCACAATTTCATCTTGTGTAACACCTGCTTTTAAAGCAGCTTGTACGTGACATGCAATACAACCTTCGCAACGTAAAGCAATTGAAATACCTAAGGCAATCAATTCTTTAATTTTACCGGAAACAGCTCCGTCTTCACCGGTTGCTTTGTGCATTTCAACGAATCCATTGGCTAATTTAGGATGTTCTAAAGTGAGTGTTCCTAAAAAGTTATAGACATCCTGTGCTTGATCAATATACTTTCCCATGATTGGTCGCTTTTCTAGTGGATAATCATGCAGATTCTTGCACCAAAAATCGAGATATAAGCGGGATTAATGATACTTGTTTCCGCGCTAATTAAAGATACAAATATCTTATTTATTATTCTAGTATATAAGTGTGATGTGTCGTTTTTAATTTCGCTCTCGTGAGGCATATTTTGGATGTAATTTCAAATAATGCACAGGATTCAACAAAAACATGTACTTTCGGAATGTAGAAGAGGAGTGAAGTATGATGGATTCGGTTGAAGGATATCTGGAACAAGGCTGTATGCGCTGTTCATTCGGCGGTACACCGGAATGCAAAGTGCACCGATGGAGAGGTGAATTGGAACTCTTACGAGGAATCATTCTTAGCTGTGGACTTACCGAAGAATCGAAATGGGGAGTTCCCTGTTATACCTTAAATGGCAAAAATGTGTTGATGCTCAGCGCCTACAAAGAGTTTGCCTGTGTGAGTTTTTTCAAAGGTTCTCTTTTGCACGATACGTTTGGTCTTTTAGTAAAGCCGGGTGAACACTCACAAGCTGCGAGATATCTCAAATTCACCGATAGCGCCGAAATACCTAAACAAAGCTCTTCAATTAAGGAATATATTTTTCAAGCCATTGAAATCGAAAAAGCAGGAAAAGAAGTCGTATTTAAAAAAAATACTGAACCGATTCCCGACGAATTACAGCAGGTTTTTGAGATAGATGAAGCCCTACAGGCTGCGTTTTATGCCTTAACACCTGGTAGACAACGTGGGTATATTCTTTATTTTTCTCAGCCCAAGCAAAGTCAATCTCGATTGAATCGAATTGAAAAGTGTAGAGATAAGATTTTATTGGGAGAAGGACTCAACGACAAATATTCCGGAAAAAAACGAACAACATAAGTATCAAAAAATAGATTTAAGAAAGAATTATATCGTATGAAACGTGTACTTAATCATATCGCTCTACTTTGTTTTTTAGGAATAAGTGTACCTGCTGTTTCCCAAGTTACAGATTCATCATCTAATGCTAACCCAAACTACGACAAAGCTTTAGCGGATAAATTAGGAAGTGATGACTACGGAATGAAAAGCTACTTTTTTGTGATGTTGAAAACCGGAAAGAGCACATCAACTGATAAGGCATTCATTAGCGAGAGTTTTCGTGGACATTTAGATAACATCAATCGATTGGTAGCGGAAAACAAACTGATTGTTGCCGGTCCGTTTGCAAAAAACGATAAAACCTATCGTGGTTTATTCATTTTTAATAATGTTAAAACAGAAGAAGAGGTAAAGGCACTTCTGAATACGGACCCTGCTATAAAAAATGAATTACTCGACTACGAAGTTTACACCTGGTACGGTTCCGCAGCGTTACCCGAATATCTACCTTTTTCGGATAAAATTTGGAAGATAAAACCCTAATAGTAAAGACAACCATAGGCACTCAATGTAGCTTTCATCAAATTGCCGTTTAGAAAAAATAAACAAAAAACATAAAGTCGAGCCCTTTAAGACTCCATTTATCACAAAAACGAAACCGCTATTCATCACAACGGATTGTAGTTATCCCACATAGTTCCTTGTTATCACGCAATCGAAACCACTTATCCCAAAATGGTTCTGAAACGAGTTTGTAGCCGATAGATTGCCTCCACGTGCGGACTGCACAGGAGAAGGATTACGAATTACCCTGTCCCCAAAAGGTTTCGAGGTTTCGGGAGCATTCTCCGAAGTATTTAACAAAGAACATAGAGGTAAAACATATATGATACGAAAGCTACATTTAGCCTTGTTTTTCATAGCTTTTTTGCCTGTTGCATTATGGGCTCAAAACTCTTCAATGAGTGGGAAAGTTCGTGATAATGAAACAGGTGAATTGCTACCGGGAGCTAATATTGTAATCAAGCAACTAAGCAGAGGTACATCGACCGATGTTGATGGCTATTACTTTATTGACAAAATTCCAGCAGGGATATTTACAATTGAAGTTTCTTATGTAGGTTTTAAGACAGAGACCTTTGAAATTCAATTTGGAACTGAGCCGTTACAACGTGACTTTGGTTTAACTGCTGATTTTTTAGGTCTCGAAGAAGTTGTAGTAACAGGTGTTGGGGCAGAAATTTCAAAAAAGAAATTATCAATATCAGTTGAGTCTGTAACCGCAGAACAGTTGCTAGATGCACCTGCTGTTACTCTTGATAACTCCTTAACAGGTAAAATTGCAGGTGCAACAATCACACCATCAGGAAGT
>CAZIQX010000171.1:0-7716 GCA_964541325.1 uncultured Chitinophagales bacterium
ATCTCTGGAATTAATAAAGTTTTACGGATTATTAAGCTCTCTTTATGCCTCTAACATTTTATTCAATAACTTGCCTAAGAATTTATGCCGGTAAACCCGGTTTATGTGACTCATATCCGCAATCACATAAAATTGATGTTTACTTCTTGAAAACGCTACGTTAAGTAGTCTTGGTACTTGTAGGCCACTTTTAATTTCATCAAAAGGACGAACGGAATAATGTCTGCCACTGTCGGAACTCATTACCGTATCAAAAATGATTACACTTTTTTCTCTCCCCTGAAAGGTGTGAATGGTACCGACTTCAATATCCGAAAGACCTAAAGTTCTTAGTTGTTTGCGGTAATCCCAAACCACGGAGCGAAATGGTACAATAATTCCAATTTCAGTGGCTACGGTGCTGTGTATCAGTTCATGTTCAATTAAATCTGCTACTACTGAAATATGCGTTGTATTAACCGGTTTAAACCCTTCTCCATCTTTCTTTTTGATTTCAGGTTTGTAAGCTTCCGTATTCACAACGGTGTACGAGTGATTAACAGATGTAGCATTTTCAATTTTAAGTGCTGCTGTTTTTAATCGGCCTTCATAAAAAGTGGTACTGATTAATTCTGCTAAATCAGCGTTTAATCTATATTGTGTATCGAAAAAGCTAGTAAACTCGGGGTATGAGTCATGCCATTTAAACAAGGCATCGGGTGAATCGGCTCCAGACAAAAACGTAAAAATGTCTTTTTCCAGAAAATCGCGTGCTTCTGCCTGTTCTGATACGGAGATAGGCGGCAATTGCATAGGATCGCCTACCAAAACCATGTGCTGAATGGCCTTTGATGCAAGTACGAATAGATATGGAAGGTTTGCCATTGAGGCTTCATCCACAATCACCACATCAAACAGAAAATCATCTAATAGATCAGAGGTACATACTTTAGCCAATGTAGTTGCAACGCACTGAAAACGTGCCAACTCGTTTCGCTCATTCACTGTTGCCCCTGTGGATAGTTTGAGTTCCAGATAGTCGAGACCACCTCTTCGTTGCACTTCATCCTGTAAGAAAATTAATTGTGTTTCAAGTGCATCAGGAACCGAATCACCGGAAGAAAGCAGGGTTTCTGCTTGATTTTCAAGGGATTTCAGACGATCGAGCAGTTCTGCTGTGTAAGCCAGTTTTTGCTGTAAATCTTCTTTTTTTCCCTCCATAAGTTTTGTAAACCAAACGGACTCCAGCTCCTCTTCTACAAGTGCTAAATCTCCAAAACGCGTCAATTTATAACGATCTTGCTTAATGTGAAGCACTTCTAAAGCTTCCAAAATACTTTTCACGCCTACATCAACCGCGCGATTTGTGTTTGAAGCAAACAATACTTTTTTTCCATGTAACAAGTAGTTTGTAACTACAAAACCAAGCGTGGAGGTTTTGCCTGTACCGGGCGGTCCCCAAATAAATGAAACGGGTTTATTGAGTGCTTTTTCGATGGATTCATATTGTGCCTGATTGCGAAGACCATCATCATAGATTTCATATTCAAACGAGTTTTCATTGTTTACTGAATCGGGTTTCAGTAAACCTTGCAACAGATAGGTACTTTGAGCCTCTAGCAGAACTTCGAGACGTTCCTTGGTCTTTTTCAGCACAAAATCATTTTCCCATTCCAATTCCAATTCATCAAAATTGTTATCCGGTTTGGTATCGAACTTCAGAACCATGGTTTGCTCGTTAATATCAACCGGGATCACCTTCAGGGTTTTAGAACCCACATAGGCTTTACATTCCTCCACAAAACGCAGGTTATGAATCGGATGGTCAAACTCAACATACCATTCCTTTTCTGCCAAAACCTGAGTGATTTTCCCTTGTTTTAGCCATTCTTTTGATGGTTTCTTTTTTACCGTTTCAATTTCAGTTTCTAAGGCTTTTATCGCAGCTTCGAGATATTCTTTCATACTTTTTTCGGTATTAGACACCGCAAACCATCGTTTCTTACACTTTTTTTGGAAAAAATAGATAAATATGATTTCATGAGTTTATAAAGCAAAGAAAAAAGTATTTTCTCAATCATGATTGCGCCTAATAGAAGAAGCAATATTTATTCCTTTTCCATAGCCATAACCTATGTGCTGATTGCTTCTTTATGGATTTATTTTTCTGATTTATTACTCGATGTTTTATTTAGTGAAGATGTTAATTTGCAATTTCAGACATACAAAGGCTTGTTTTTTGTGCTTGTTACCGGTTTTGCGCTTCATGTAACCATTCGACGTTTGTACCAGGAAATTGAACGAAGAGAAGTGTTTTATCACGAAACATTGAATGAAGCTTCCATTGGAATGGTTGAATTTGATGATCAAAAAATTCTTTTCTCCAATCGCTACTTTCAACAACTATTTGGTTTCGATGAGAAAAGTATGCACATGAATTTAATTGATTTGGTGCATCCAACTAGTATTGCTGATGTAAAGCGAGCCATTGCATTTGTGCACCAACAAGGCAAACCCATAAGTATTGAAATAAAATCGAATCATTCACACACGGGAAATTGGCTTTCGTTGCATTTAACCCGTGTACAACGAGAAGACGAGACTCATTACTTCGCAATAACCACGGATATTTCCACAGCAAAACAATTCAGCTTGTACACAGATATCTTGCTGCGAATACTCTTAGTAATTGATGCCA
Source organism: uncultured Chitinophagales bacterium (assembly GCA_964541325.1). Lineage (GTDB taxonomy): Bacteria > Bacteroidota > Rhodothermia > Balneolales > M1805 > M1805. Next base: position 2,678 of record CAZIQX010000171.1, read on the forward strand.
AAGAAAACGCAGAGGACATGTATAAGAGTATCATTTTATTACTCTTAAATCAAACAGGTGCTATCCAAGGTATTCTATATGTTTACGAAAAGAATCAAGTTGTTTTACAGTTTAATCAAGATGGCTTAGTAACTGAATCCAATCAGCCATTTACGGATGTTTATCTAAAGGAATCTACGACGGTTGAAACGCTAGACATGGAGGATAGTATTTGGGTTTGTATTCCACTTTTTGATGGGCGTTTTAAAATCGGCAACATCTTACTTCAAAAGTCTAAAACGGATACTTTTGACGACGATGAACTCACCTTTTTTAAAATCATTTCAACCGATTTGGGCATCAAAATATCCCAAAAGAAATTGCAATTTCAACGGAACAGAGACGAAGAAAATCAGCGTTTATTATTAGAATCGGCTAGTGTTGCTACCTGGGAAATGGATTTAAAGACAGGCATTACCAAACGAAGCGCAAATCACTCGAAAATCAATGATGCTGATGATGACCCTACAAAAGAATGGGATTTCCAGCGATTTATGAATTCACTTCACCCTGAAGATGTACTCAAGCTCACCGAGACCTACAATCATATTATTGAGAAAAAGCTGGAAAACTTTGATTTTGAGTATCGTCATACCTCCCAAACAGACGGGTATCGATGGGCCCAATCAACCGGAAAGGTTCACTACGACAGCGACGGGAATCCATCTTTCCTATCCGGAATAACCATAGATATTCATGAGAGAAAACGAAATGAAGAACTTTTAAGAGAATCTGAAGAAACTTATAAAGATTTATTTGAAAACAATCCTGCCGCCTTGTTGATTGTTAAAATGGACACTTTTCATTTTTTGGGCGCCAACAAATCTGCACAATTTTTATATGGGTACTCAGAGGATCAATTATTAGAATTAACGCTAACCGATTTAAAACCCTCAAACGACAAATCCTTATTCAAAATTCCCAACGAAATTCTTGATTCGCATGGGTTTTTCCGATTGGGTTTATGGAAACATCGCAAAGCAAATAACGACTTAATGTACGTCGATTTGGCCGTTTCATCCATTTATTATCGAGGGAAAAGAGCCTATTTATTGCAAGTTAACGAGGTTACCAATGTAATTTTATCTCAGCAGGCCCTTTCAAAATCTGAGGCTAAATACAGAACATTATTTCAAGAGAACCCTCAACCCCTAGTGATTGTTGATGAGCACCACGAAGTAATTTTAGACGTTAATGAAACAGCTTGTCATTTTTTTGAAAAATCAAAAAAGGAATTACTAAAAAAACGTCTTTCTGATGTATTCGGCGACCGTGTAGCTCTCGAAATTGAAGTGTTAATGGACCGTGTACCTCAAGAAAAAGTGGTTCGAACCGAAACGAGAATGAATCTTTCCACCGAAGAAGATCGCATCATTCAAATTACTGCGGTGAAATCGGATGTCGATCAAACCCCCGCTATTATTTTGTTTTTGATGGACATAACATCAACAAAAGAATCAGAACAGCGTGCTATGCGAGCCTTTATCGAAGGTGAAGATAAAGAACGAGAACGTATGGCTAAAGAGTTGCATGACAGTTTGGGTCAGGTTTTAACAGCTGCAAGTATGAATTTGAAATCTGCTCAAAAAGAATTAAAAGATGCTGATTTTAAACGCAAAGAGCAGTTCATAAAAGGTGTTCAATTTGTGCATCAAGCCATTGATGAAACCCGAACCATTGCGCAAAATTTAATGCCTAAAACGATATCAGACTTTGGTTTAATATCAAGCTTAGATTTGTTGATTGGATCTTATAAAGAAACCTTGCCTTTTAGCATTGATTTACACCACAACTTAAAGGATATTCGACTAAGCCGAGTAGTTGAGCTGAATGTTTATCGGATTATTCAGGAAGCGTTAACCAACGTTATCAAATATGCTGAAGCGGAACATGTTCTTATCAGTATTGATTATTCTCGCCGAAGCCTTCGGGTTGAAATTAAAGACGACGGAAAAGGAATGGAACTTACCCAAATTGATCAAGCCAATGGAATTGGACTCAAAAACATGAGAAGCCGGGTTAGTATCATGAGCGGTGAGCTGTTTATCGATTCAATTCCGGGAAGCGGAACAACCATTATTGTCATAATTCCCTTATACCATGAGTAAAACCAATATTCGCATTTTTCTTGTTGATGACCACAAAATTGTTCGTGATGGTATTCGATCTCTATTAATCGATCAGGAGCATATTCACATTGTTGGAGAAGCATAAAACGGCAAGGAAGCTATACAACTGTTAGAAAAAGCTTATCCGGTAGATGTGGTGCTAATGGATATCAATATGCCGGAAATGGATGGCATAACTTGTACGAAAGCTTTGAAAGAAATGGGCTGCGATTGCAAAATACTGGCTCTTACCATGTTAAAAGAAGATCAGCATATTCGTTCTATGGTAGAGTCGGGTGCGTCGGGATATTTGCTTAAAGATGCGGGAGAAGAAGAATTGGTTCAGGCTATTGAGAACGTTGCCGATGGAAAACCTTATTTCAGCGATGAAGCCACCGCAGCCTTATTGCGTCAGTTTGTGACTAAAAAACATACCCACGAACCAGTTAAAGGAATGGATTTAACCGAACGTGAAATTGAGGTCTTAAAACTGATTACCGAAGAATTTACAAATCAAGAAATTGCAGATAAACTCTTTATCAGCGTTAGAACGGTAGATGCACACCGTAGAAATCTGATGGAAAAAATCGGAGCTAAAAACATGGCCGGATTAGTGCGATATGCCATTGAAAAAGGATATGTGTAATGTCGGGTGATGCACTTTTTTATAAAAATCTGGAAGCTGTACCTTCGTTTAATCAGGTTGTTGAAGTGCAACATTACAAAACCTTGCCTGAATCGTGGTTTGTAGTTATTACCGATATTAAAAATTCGACAGCGGCTATCCAAAATGGCCGGTACAAAGAAGTGAATTTGTTAGGGGTTGCTCCCTTAATTGGCATTTTAAATGAAACTGATTCTGCATTAATACCTTTCATATTTGGTGGAGACGGTATCACGCTCTGTGTACCGGGTTCATTACTTCCTTTAGTTCGAAACGTGCTTCAAAACACCGTTAAAATTGCTGAAGAAGCCTATGGTTTAGAACTGCGAGCAGGAATTGTTTCGGTTCAATCCATTTATAAACACGGTGAAGAAATCTTGGTTGGCAAATTCAAAGCTAGTCCTTTTTATGAACAAGCGTGCTTTTTCGGTGGAGGATTAAGCCTTGCAGAACGTTGGTTAAAAGAAAATCACCCTAAAACAGAACTCATTAGACCCGATGCTGTTGAAACCGTTAGTTACAAGGGCTTGGAATGCCGTTGGCAACCCATAAAAACCTCAAAAGATTACACCATATCGATATTAGTAAAAGCATTGGGAAACAATCGTTTAGAACATATTTCCATTTATAAAGATTATTTGGATTTTTTTAAAAGTTTGTTTGATGAGCATGAAATTCACCCCATTCAAACGGATTACATGCTAATGAATACATCAATCAGTGGTCTTGCCGCTGAAACAAAAATCCGAACGTTTGGGCAAAACCAGTGGCAACGTTTTACATATGCCATGGAAACAAAAATTCGATTGTGGATTGGGCGTTATATGATGCATAAAAATATCACAACTGAAAGCACGGCGTGGGGAAATTACAAAGCCGATTTAATTGCGAATTCTGATTTTCGCAAATTCGACGAAATGATGCGTCAGGTTGTATCTTGTTCTAAAGAACAGCTCACTAAGCTGGAACAATGGCTGGAACTTAAGTATAACGAAAACAAGCTAGTATATGGCATTCATCGCTCAAAAGAAGCCTTAGTTACATGTATGGTTTTTCAGTATGATAAGGCACATATTCATTTTGTGGATGGAAATAATGGCGGATATACTGTTGCAGCTCAAGAGATGAAAAAAAGAATAGCTGCACTTTCCGGAAACTAGCAGGAAATACCTAGTGGGTTTGTCTGCTGAATCCGTAACTTTACGCTCACGCTGAAATCAGCTTAACTAAGTATTTTTTTTATGATTCCTTTCGAAGAAACCGACCTTCATGTCATTGAACTTGAGTCAGAAAATGGTGAAATCACTCGTTTATACCTTTTAAACGAAATCGTGGAAGATCAACCTTTTAATGCCGACGAGTTTGTGGCTAAAATGGATGAAGTTTTGCCAAAAACAGACAAAAATCCTGAATTATTTGATGCTTTACTTGATGAAATGAATGTCATCGAAATTTTTGACCAATTCGATATTGAAGAGTTAATTGATGAAGGGTTAATTGATCCAGATGATTTGCATCAGTCTTTGTACGATTTTCTAGCTGTTGAAAACGAAGACGATCTTTTTGATGACAGTGAACTCGATTCCATTTAATTACGCTTAATGGAAGATATTTATACCATTCCGAGGCGAATTTTAATTACTTCGCCTCGTTTTATTTCTGAGATTACCCAACAAGAAATTGAACAGCTTGGCTATTCCTGCCGAAAAGAAAAGGACAATGCCGTTTCTATTTCCGGTACATTCAAAGATGCCATGAAGCTCAATCTGTGGCTTAGAACGGCACATAAAGTGTTGTTTCACCTTTTTACCGGTGAAGCCAACGATCAGGATGAGTTTTATGAACTTCTTAAAAACTTTGAGTGGGAAAACTGGATTCAAGCTGATGGATACCTATCCATATCATCGGCGGTACATAACGATTCCATACGCGATACCCGACTCCCCAATTTAAAAGCCAAAGATGCGATTGTTGACCGTTTAAGTGAAACGAATGGGCAGCGTCCTGATTCTGGTCCCGATACAGATAAAACCGTTTTATTTGTGTATTGGAATAAGTCGAAAGTATCTGTTTATGTTGATACTTCCGGAACACCGCTCAACAAACGAGGCTACCGTCATCAACCACACAAAGCTCCACTTCAGGAAACCTTGGCTGCGGCTTTAATATTAAAATCCGGCTGGGACCCCAATACCCATTTTGTAAACCCTATGTGTGGTAGTGGCACG
>CAZIQX010000172.1:0-7703 GCA_964541325.1 uncultured Chitinophagales bacterium
GCGCGAGCGCGAAAAACACGAGAGCCAGTGGGCGCTTTAAAATACGATCACCTCGGCCAACCAACTATTAAAGAAATTGTACGTGTTTCCACTCCAGGGCACAGAAAACATAGTGGTTCTGCTGAGTTACCAAAAATTAAAAATGGCTTAGGTATATCCATCATCTCAACATCAAAGGGCGTTATGACCGATAAAGAGGCTCGCGCAATGAATGTTGGTGGTGAAGTACTTTGCTATGTTTACTAAAACAAGGATTTCTGACCATGTCTAGGATTGGTAAATTACCGATACAACTTCCAAAAGGTGTAGAATACTCTGTTGATACTAATAACCTTGTTACTGTAAAAGGTGCAAAAGGAACATTAACAGTTCAGTTACATCCTGAAATTAAGGTGGATAAAACTGACGACGAATTGGTTTTAGTTCGTCCTGATGATTCTAAAAAATTTAAAGCACTTCATGGTTTATATCGTGCTTTAATCCAAAACGCAGTTACAGGTGTAACACAGGGCTACACAAAAACACTTGAGATCATTGGTGTTGGTTATCGTGCCAACATGAATGGTGATGTACTCGAATTAGCTTTGGGTTATTCACACCCATTTTATTTCGTAGCTCCTAGTGATGTTAAAATTGAAGTTGATGTAAAATCAGCTAAAACTCAGCGCATTATTGTAACAGGAATCGACAAGGAAACTGTTGGTCATGTTGCTGCTAAAATCAGATCCTTACGTCCACCAGAGCCTTATAAAGGTAAAGGGGTACGTTACATCGATGAAGTAGTAAGAAAGAAAGCCGGTAAATCAGCCGGTAAATAAAAGGATTGAAAAATGGCTTCAAACGATCAAAGAAATAAAGTTCGCGCTCGCATCAGAGGTAAGATTTCAGGTACTGCATCTCGCCCTAGATTGAGCATTTTCAAAAGCGATAAACATATTTATGCCCAAATTATTGATGATGCTGAAGGGGTAACCTTGGTTTCAGAATCTTCTTTGGGTAAAGAACTACGCGCTGAATTGACAGGAAAAACCGGAATTGAAAAATCAACTATCGTTGGTGAAAAGTTAGCTGCAAAAGCAGTTAATGCCGGTATTACTTCTGCAGTACTCGATAGAGGCGGCTATAAATACCACGGAAAAATTAAAGCTCTAGCTGATGCTGCCCGCAACGGTGGTCTTCAGTTTTAATCTGACGGAATTATGCCTAGAAAAAGAAAAGTATATAACATTAAAGCAAGCGAGTTAAACCTCGAAGAGCGTCTAGTTCACATTAACCGCGTTGCTAAAGTAGTAAAAGGTGGTCGTCGATTCAGTTTTAATGCTATCGTTGTTGTTGGAAACAAAGATGGTGTTGTGGGTCACGGTCTTGGAAAGGCAAATGAAGTTTCTGATGCTATCCAAAAAGGCGTTGATGATGCACGTAAAAATTTAATACGTGTACCTATAGCTAAAGGCGGAACTATCCCTCATACCGTTGTTGGTAAAAACGGTGCAGGTAAGGTGTTATTGATTCCTGCTGCAGAAGGTACTGGAGTAATTGCCGGTGGTGCTGTAAAAGCCGTTCTCGATAGCGTTGGAATTCACAACATTTTATCAAAATCTTTGGGTTCTTCTAACCCGCACAACGTTGTAAAAGCTACTATTGATGCTCTAAAAAAATTAGAAGATCCTTCTGAAGTAGCTGCTCGTCGTGGTGTTTCATTGAAAAAAGTATTTGAAGGTTAATCCTTTAAACAGGAAAAAAAATGAAATTAAACAACATTACAGCTCCTGCACCAAACCGAAAAATTGCAAAGCGTCGTGGACGTGGAGAAGGTTCAGGTTTGGGTCAACAATCAGGACGTGGACACAAAGGACAAAAATCAGTAAGTGGTAACTCACAAAAAATCGGATTTGAAGGTGGTCAAATGCCTCTTCAACGTAGAGTTCCCAAATACGGATTTAAAAATCCATTTAGAAAAGAATTTTTCCCGATCAATCTTACTTCAATATCAAAAGCAGTTGAAGAAGGTAAATTAACAGCTACTATTACTATAGCTGATTTGGTTAATGCCGGATTAGTGAGAAAAAATATGCTTGTTAAGGTATTGGGTGTAGGCGAAGTTTCTACAGCATTAACCATTGAAGCTAATGCGTTTAGCAAGACCGCAGCCGAAAAAATTCAACAAGCAGGTGGCTCTGCAACTACTGTAAACTAGTAACCTTTGTTCAAGCCAAATGAGCCTGATAGAAAATTTCCAAAACATCTTCAAAATTGAAGAACTAAAACAAAGAATTCTATACACAGTTGGTATTCTGGCTGTGTATAGACTCGGAAGCTACATAACCCTTCCTGGAGTTGATGCTTCTCAAGTAGTGTGTCAGACGGCGAGTCAGGCAACAGACGTGTTGGGTCGGGTTAGCCTATTTGTGGGTGGTGCATTTGCAAGAGCCGGCGTTTTTGCCCTCGGTATTATGCCTTACATCACGGCCTCAATTATCATTCAATTGATGGGAGCAGTGGTTCCTTACTTTCAAAAATTACAACGTGAAGGTGAAGACGGTCGTAGAAAAATCACACAAATGACACGCTATGGTACAGTACTTATTACTCTAGTTCAGGCTATAGGGTTTGCCTATAATTTAATGGCTACTTCGCCTAATGCTATCGTTGTTGGTGATTTTGGATTCATTATTACCTCGATGATTGTGTTAACTGCAGGAACAATGTTCGTTATGTGGTTAGGTGAGAGAATTACTGACCGCGGTATTGGTAATGGTATTTCCCTAATCATTATGATTGGTATTATCGCGGCTTTACCAACCAATTTGATAAACGAGTTCAGTACAAGAAGCAACTTTTTTATTTTCTTAGTTGAAATTGCCATTCTTGTACTTGTTACTGCTGGCGTTGTCCTTCTAACGCAGGGTGTACGTAAAATTCCTGTACAGTATGCAAAACGTGTGGTTGGCAGAAAGGTGTATGGTGGCACTACGCAGTATTTACCACTTCGTGTAAACGCTGCCGGTGTAATGCCTATCATTTTTGCCCAATCAATTATGTTTATTCCGGGAACTATTGCAACATTCTTTCCAGAGAGTGATGTAATTCAGTTTTTGACAGCGTGGTCGAATGATTTCACCGGAGTTACATATTCTATTGTATATGCGATTATTATCGTGTTTTTCACCTATTTCTACACTGCGATTGCTATCAATCCTAAAGAGATGGCTGATAACATGAAACGTCAAGGTGGTTTTGTTCCGGGAATTCGTCCTGGCAAACCAACCATTGAATTTATTGATAACATCTTAACAAAAATTACATTACCTGGCTCATTTGCATTAGCTCTCGTAGCAATCCTACCGGCTATTGCTGTAAAAATGGGAGTTACTCCCGGATTTGCCATGTTCTTTGGCGGAACCAGTTTGTTAATTATTGTTGGTGTTGCATTGGACACATTACAGCAAATCGAAAGTCACTTAATGATGCGTCATTATGATGGATTTATGAAATCCGGACGCATTCGTGGTCGTAATAGAATGTCATGATTTTTCTCAAAAGCAACGAAGAAATAAAAAAGCTTAGAGAAAGTGCACAATTGGTATCACGTACTTTGGCAGAAGTTGCTAAACACGTGAAACCAGGTATAACAACAAAAAAACTCGATCAGGTAGCTGAAGAGTTTATAACTAAAAACAATGCCAAACCCGCTTTTAAAGGGTATGGCGACCGGAAAAATCCTTTTCCAGCAACACTGTGTATATCTCTGAATGATCAAGTAGTTCACGGGTTTCCCGGAGACTATAAGCTACAAGAAGGAGATATAGTATCTGTTGATTGCGGAGTGAATAAGGGCGGGTATTTCGGTGATTCTGCTTACACGTTTATTGTAGGCGAAACAGATGAATCCACGAAAAAATTACTGACTACCACGATTGAATCACTCTATCAAGGTATTAGTAATGCAACACATGGAAACCGTATCGGAGATATTGCTAGTGCTATTCAAGAGCATTGTGAATCAAACGGATACGGCGTAGTAAGAGATTTAGTAGGCCACGGCTTAGGTCGACACCTACACGAAGAACCCTCAGTTCCTAACTTCGGAAAAAGAGGTACCGGACCCAGATTAAGATCGGGCATGGTACTCGCCATCGAACCTATGATAACCATGGGAACATGGAAGGTGAAATCCCTTTCTGACGGATGGACAATAGTTACGGCTGATGGCTCAACGGCTGCTCACTACGAACATGATGTTGTAGTTCGTGAAGACTCTGCTGAAATATTGAGTACTTTTGCTTATATTGAGGAGATTACCGGGATTCAACTGGACACTCTCGTTTACAATGGCTAAACAAGACGCAATAAAGCAAGACGGTACAATTGTTGAGGCATTACCAAATGCTCAGTTCAAGGTAAAACTGGATAATGGGCACGAATTGCTTGCTCACGTTTCTGGTAAAATGAGAATGTTTTACATCAAAATTTTACCGGGCGATAAAGTAGCAGTGGAAATGTCTCCATACGACTTAACAAAAGGCCGAATAACATACAGGTATAAATAAACGATGAAAACCAAATCATCTGTACGTAAGCGCAGCTCCGACGACAAAATTGTACGTCGTAAAGGTCGTGTTTATGTAATTAACAAAAAGAACCCACGCCACAAACAACGGCAAGGATAATTTGTAAATCACATGGCTAGAATTTCAGGTATTGATTTACCCAAAAATAAAAGAGGCGAAGTAGGCCTCACTTATATCTACGGTATTGGTAGAAAAAGCTCACAAAAAATTCTCATCGATTTAGGTATTAACTTAGATACCAAAGTTGGTGAATGGTCTGATGACGAAGTTGCTTTAATTAGAAAAAAGATTGAAGCTGAGTTTAAGACTGAAGGTGCACTTAGAAGTCAGATTAGTACCGACATCCGTCGCTTGATGGAAATTGGTTGCTACCGTGGATTACGTCATAGAAAAGGTTTACCTGTTCGCGGACAAAGAACAAAAACAAATGCCCGCACTAGAAAAGGTAAACGCAAAACTGTGATGAACAAGAAGAAATAATTAATAACCATTTTCTGTATTTGTAATGGCAAAAAAACAAGTAAAAACTTCTGCCGCAGCTGCCAAGAAAAAGAAAAAAACAGTAGCAGATCCCAATGGATTAGCTTTTGTAAAAGCTACCTTCAATAACGTTATTGTTACTGTAACCGATGCAGAAGGAAATGTTCTTTCTTGGTCATCAGCAGGTAAGCAAGGATTTAAAGGTTCTCGCAAAAACACACCTTATGCTGCTCAGCTTAGCGCTGAAGATGCAGGTAAAGTGGCCTACGAGATGGGTTTACGTAAAGTAAACGTTTTTGTAAAAGGGCCCGGTTCAGGACGCGAAGCGGCTATTAGAGCGTTAGCTACTGCCGGATTGGTTGTTGATACCATTCGCGACACAACTCCTATTCCACACAACGGTTGCCGTCCTCCAAAAAGAAGACGTGTATAACATAATTTTTTAGGTTTTAGAATGGCAAGATATAGAGGCCCAAAACAAAAGAAAGCTAGACGATTTAAAGAGCCCATTTTTGGTGCAAGTAAATCATTAGAAAGAAAACCATACGGTCCTGGCCAACATGGTCGTTCACGTCATGGTAAAAAATCTGAATACGCTGTACAGCTTGAACAAAAACAAAAAGCAAAGTACACATACGGATTGCTCGAAAGACAATTTAGAAACTTATTCGAAAAAGCTTCTTCCAAAGAAGGTATAACGGGTGAAAACTTGATGCAATTCTTAGAAGCTCGTCTTGACAATACTGTTTTCCGTCTTGGATTTGCAAGAACACGTCGTCAGGCTCGTCAGTTAGTTTCTCACCGTCACGTAACGGTAAACGGACTAGTTGTTAATATTCCATCGTATACATTGCGTCCAGGAGATGTTATTTCTGTAAGACCTAAGTCGAAAAACTTAGAAGTGGTGAACGATTCTTTAGACAACTCTCCCAAGAAGCGTTACAATTGGTTAGATGTGGATAAGAAAACCATGTCAGGCAAATTTCTTAATGTTCCAACATTAGAGGAAATTCCAGAGAACATTAATGTTCAGCTCATTGTAGAGCTCTATTCTAAGTAATCCTAACTGAAATTGAATAAAATGAGTAACGTAAATCTCCAAATGCCCGATAGTTTAGTTATCGAGGAATCCAATGATTCATACGGTCGCTTTGTGCTTCAGCCACTTGAAAGAGGTTATGGAGTAACTATTGGTAATTCATTCAGGAGAATATTGCTCTCTTCATTACCTGGACACGCAATTGTTGCTGTTAAAATTGCAGGTGTGAAGCATGAATATTCCAGCATCACAGGTGTTGCTGAGGATGTTTACGAAGTAATATTGAATCTTAAAGGTGTACGCTTTAAACAGGTTGATCAAAGTAGTGGAGTTATTTCTTTCAAGAAAAAAGGTGCAGGTGCTTTAACAGCTGCTGACATCAACAATGCTACTGCTTATTATGAGGTTCTAAATCCAGAACATCATATTGCTACACTCTCTGAAGATTCAAATCTTGACATTGAATTACACATCGGCCGTGGCAAAGGCTATGTTCCTGCCGAAGAAATTCAGTTAGATGAAAATGATATCGAATTAATTCCGATTGATGCCATCTTTACTCCCGTTAAACACGTTAAGTATCATGTTGAAAACGTGCGTGTTGGTCAAAGAACCGACTACGAAAAATTAATTATGGAAGTAAATACTGATGGTTCAGTGAATCCCAAAGAAGCTTTAACTATCGCAGGAAAGATTCTTAAAGACCACATTGAAAAATTCATCACGGAAAAAATTGATGAACCATTTGTTCAGGAAAACAATGAAGTAGATGCAGAAAAAATGCGAATTGCTAATCTGCTAAAGACAAGCATTGAAGACCTTAACCTTAGTGTTAGAGCTTATAACTGCTTGAAATCTGCTAACATTGCTACTATTGGTGAACTTGTATCAAAAGAGGAAAGTGAACTTCTCAAATTCAGAAACTTCGGAAAAAAATCACTAAACGAGTTGATTGAAGTTGTTGAAGAGAAAAACCTCCATTTTGGTATGGACGTAAAAAAATATTTAGACTAAGCACATAGGAAGTACTATGCGACATTCAGTAAAAGGAAGAAAATTAGGTCGTACTTCTGCGCACAGAAAATCTACCATGCGTGCTCTTAGCATTGCATTGCTCAAGCATCACAGAATCGTAACTACAATTGCTAAAGCAAAAGAGTTGAGAAGATATATTGAGCCGATTATCACACGCGCAAAAGACGATACTCACCATAATCGAAATATTATCTTTTCTTTCCTTCACAACAAAGAAGCAATAAAAGAATTGTTTACAACCGTGATTCCAGCTGTAGGTGAAAGACCAGGCGGTTATACTCGTGTTGTTCGTGTTGGAAACAGACCAGGTGATGGTGCAGAAATGGCTATAATTGAGTTGGTTGATTTCAACGATGTTAAGCCAGAAGGTGCAAAAGCTGCTAAGAAAAAGAAAACTCGTCGTGCTGGTAAAAAAGCAAAGACGGAAGATGCAGAAACCGAATCAGCAGAATAAAAAAAAGGCCTCAAATGAGGCCTTTTTTGTTTTAACACATCACAGTAAAAAAAACTTCATTATTTTTTTAAAACGAGTTGACAAAGGGGTATGAAGTTGTGTAATATTGCTGCCCCTTGAAACA
>CAZIQX010000173.1:0-4601 GCA_964541325.1 uncultured Chitinophagales bacterium
AGTTTGGAGGATATCTATCTGAGCTTTAAATCAACCATAATCAACTATGTACGGCTTCTTGAAAAGGCAATATCAAAACAATGACTCAAAGTCATTATTTTTGAAACACCTAATAGTTAAGCTCGTAGCAGGCACGCGTTTTAACCAAAAAATCAACCAACCGATGAATAATCACAAACGAATCGGGATTTTATCACTCCTGATGATTCTTTTTCTGTCGCAATGGGCCGTTGCACAGACACAAACCAATGTAGAGCAACAACTTACGCTATCACAGGCCATTCAGACAGCCCTTGCTATTGCAACCGAAATCAAATAAGCTCTTTATGATATTGAAGATGCCAATCAGCAGGTTTTGGTTTCTTGGGGTGAAGTTTTCCCAAAAATTGATACCGATATTTCCTATCAACGAAATATGGAAGTGCCGGTTAACTTCATACCGGAAGTCGTTTTTAATCCTGCAGCTGACCCGAATTCATTAATTCCGGTACGCTTTGGAACCGACAACAACTGGTCAGGTGGATTTACAGTGAGTCAGACCTTGTTTCGTGGTGAAGCTTTTGTGGGAATTGCAACCGCTGACTTATACCGCTTGGCGCAAAAAGAAAATTATCGCGCAAAAGCCCAACAAGTGGTTACACAAGCCCGCTTAGCCTATTATCAGGTTCTATTTGCACAAGAAACCTATCGTTTAGAACAAAGTAATATCGCTCGTTTGCGTGAAAATCTTCAAGAAAATGAAATTCGCGTTAAAGCCGGATTGGTTGATGATTATGACGTGCTTCGTCTCAAAGTTCAGTTAAAAAATCAAGAACCGGTGCTTCAAAACGCTGAAAACGCAGTTCAGGAGGCATATCGCAATCTGAATTTAGCTATGGGATTGCCTGTAAATGTTCGATTTATCATTTTAGGCGATTTAAAAGAATTTGATGTTCTTGCTCAAAATAGTGGGGTTCCTGTTAACGAAGATCTCAAAAAAATTGATCAAATAACCCCGTTCGTTCCTGAAAATGCAACAGAAATATCTACAATTCTGGAAGAATCGCGTGGTGACTTACGTTCATTAAAGGTAGCAAGTGAATTGCAAGATCAGCGCATATTTGCTGATAAAACGAATTTTTTACCCAATTTGAATGCTAGTTATAGTATGCGATGGAATGCAGCTCAACCTGGAACGCCCAATTTCTTTGGTGATGCGGACCAAAGAGCGCGGTCTCAGGTTTTTGGGCTATCGTTTAATGGGATTTTATTTAACGGTTTGAAACAAACCACGGCTTTACAACGCTCAAAAATTGAAAAGAAAAGCATTGAAGAACAGCGTCGTTTTGCGCGCGAGAGTGCAATTAATCAAACCTTAACTTCTCAAGAAACTATTCAAAACTTGTTTGAATTGGTTCCTTCGGTAATCGAAGCACTGGATTTGGCTAAAACAGGATATAATCGTGCACTTATTCGTCAGAAAAACGGTTTAGGTACACAATTAGATGTTACCGACGCCGAATTACAATTGCGTCAGGCAGAAGTAAATTATGCCAACCTTGTTTTTAACTATTTAAGCGCAAAAGCTCAATATGACTTTGCTATTGGTAAAGTTCCGTTTGTAGCTGATAGTGCACAATAAACCCTGATGAGCTTAATAAATCACACAATGTCAATAAAACCTATGAAATCTATCCTTTCTCTTCTTGTTGGATTAACGCTGATTGCTTCTTGTGCAAAAGAAGAATCCCAACAAACTGAAACACCTGAATCAACTGCTGAAACTAGTGTTAAAGTTGTGAATGTTCAGACTGAAGAACTTGCTGTTGAGCCTTTTACTGCTTATATCCGTTTAGTTGGTGAAATTAAAGCCAATGATGATATTCGCTATTCCGCTGAAGTCTCCGGAAAAGTAATTCGTTATTATGCCCAAGAGGGTGACCGCGTAAAAGCCGGTGAAGCTATCGCTAAAATAGATGACGAAATGCTCAAAAAAGATGTAGAACGCATGGAAGCAGTAGTTGCATCCGCTTATGAGAATTACAAACGCTTGGAATCTATCTGGAAAAACGATTCAATTGGAACCGAAATAGGATACTTGAATGCGAAGTACAATTATGAGCAAAATCAGGCGTCCCTAGATCAATTAAAAATTCAATTGCGTAAAACAACTATCATTTCTCCAATAAATGGAGTAGTTGAAACACATTATGTGAAAGTGGGAGAATTGATTGGTGCGGGTACTCCTATTGTTCGTCTTATTGGCACAGATAGGGTAAAAGTTGAAGTTGGAGTACCAGCAAACTATGCAGCGGTTATTCAAAAAGGTGATAGCGCTCGTGTAACATTTGATGCATTTGCAAACAAAGAATATCAAACAGAAATTTCTTATGTGGCCAGCAGTATAGAAACGCAATCCAGAACTTTTAAAATTGAGATGGAACTCCCTAATCAAAACAATGAATTAAAAATTGATATGGTAGCCAATGTGATTTTGGAAACGGCGCGTTTTCAGGAAGCCATTGTTGTAAATCAAGAAAATGTGTTCAGAACAGAGAATGGATATGAAGTGTTTTTAGCAGGAAAAAATGCGGAAGGAAAAGCCGTTGCACTTGCAAGAACTATAACCTTAGGCCCAAGTTTTAACAATCGAGTGGTAGTAACCTCGGGTTTAAAACCGGGCGAAAAATTGATAACAGGTGGTTCAGGAAGTATTGAAAATATGAGCCTAATTGCTGTTGTTACAGGTTCTAAGCCAACTTCTATGGCATCTGCTCAATAAAAAGGATTTCGAATATGTCGAATCAACTCACACAAAAAACTGAAGAAAGAAAAGAGTTTAAAATCTCGTCGTTTTCGATTGATAACGCCACGAGTGTGTTAGTAATGCTCTTTTTGATTACCGTTATTGGTATCCGTTCGTACTTGGCTATTCCAAAAGAAGCCCAGCCAGATATCACTATTCCAAACGTTTTGGTGATTACCTTATATCCAGGGGTGGCTCCTGAGGATATGGAAAGCTTGGTTACCCAAAAAATTGAAGACAAACTCAATGAAATTGGTGATATCAAGAAAATGTCGTCCACTTCAACAGAAGGATATTCCAGTATCAACGTTGAATTTGAAACGTCTGTAAATATTGATGAAGCCCTTCAAAAAGTTCGCGAAAAAGTAGATTTGGCTAAACCTGATTTGCCACCTGCAGCTGAGGAGCCCATTATTCAGGAAATTAATCTTTCTGAATTCCCTATCATGCAAATTAACCTTTCGGGTCAGTACAGTTTAGACCGTCTGAAACGCATTGCAGAAGACTTGCAAGACAAAATTGAAGGGATTCCTGCCGTATTAGAAGTGGATATGGCCGGCGAGTTAGAGCGAGAAGTAAAAATTGATGTTGACCTACCCAAATTGAAATATTTTGGGCTAAGTTTTGGTGATGTGATCAAAGCCATTCAAGGTGAAAACGTTACCATTCCCGGTGGTACGGTTGATGTTGGTACAAAAAAGTTCCTAATTCGTGTGCCCGGAGAGTACAAAGATCCATCTAAAATGGAAGACATTGTAATCAAAGCTAATGCAGACAGTCCGATTTACTTACGCGATATCGCCAATGTTGATTTTGGATTTAAAGATCGTGAATCCTATGCTCGTTTGGATGGTGCCCCCGTAATTACACTCTCGGTTAAAAAACGTGCGGGTGAAAACATCATCGCAACAACCGCCAACGTAAAACAAATTGTAGCGGAAGCTAGTGAAAACTTTCCACCGACAACGAATGTGAAAATTACGTCGGAGTTAAGCAAAGACATCGAAGATATGGTAGCTAACCTGGAAAATAGCATCATTTCCGGCTTATTGTTGGTAATTGGTGTATTGTTATTCTTCCTCGGCGCGAAAAATGCTTCCTTTGTGGGTGTTTCAATTCCTCTCTCTATGTTCTTGTCTTTCATCATCTTACAAGCTGTTGGAATCACGATGAACATGGTTGTTCTTTTCTCGTTGATTCTCGCTTTAGGGATGTTGGTAGATAATGCCATTGTAGTGGTTGAAAATATCTATCGCTATCTTGAAGAAGGCTACGATAACATTACAGCTGCTAAAAAGGGAACCGGTGAGGTGGCTATTCCGATTATTTCTGGAACCTTAACCACTTTAGCTGCTTTCTTTCCCTTGGCATTTTGGCCCGGTATCGTGGGTGAGTTTATGGGATTTCTACCCAAAACCCTGATTGTTACGTTAGCATCCTCTCTTTTTGTTGGTTTGGTGATTAATCCGGTGCTTTGTGCCAAATACATGACTCTTGAAGGCGTAAAAGATGATAAACCGGGTATGACTAAATCCGGCAAAATTCTTCTGTATTCTGTTTTAGGTTTATTTGGACTTATTCTGTTTCTAACAATTCCGGTTATTGCTGCCATGGCATTAATTACCGTTGTTAGTGTTCATTACATAAACAAATATGCGTTTTATCCGATTTCGGGTTGGTGGCAGACTTCCGGTTTAAATAAGGTAATTGCCAAATATGAAAGTACCTTGAATTGGGCTTTACATAATCCCGGTAAAACGTTGGGAATTTCTGGTGCAACTTTTGTGCTTTCATTTGTTGTTTTTGGAGCCTTTCC
>CAZIQX010000173.1:4611-7440 GCA_964541325.1 uncultured Chitinophagales bacterium
CGGAGGGCATACCGCCAAAACAATTATATGTACAAATTGAAAGTCCTGTCGGTACAAGTGTTGAAACCACTGATGAAGTACTTCTCGAAATTGAAAAGCGTTTAATGTCGATGCCAAACTTTGAAGATGTAGAATCTATTGTGGCTACATCGGGTAAAAAAGTTTCAGGTGGCTTTGCTGGAGGCGGTACCTCTACGCATTTAGGCACAGTGGTGGTTTCTTTTAAAGACTACACCGAACGTGTAGGTGATACCTTTGAAGCTCTCGAGTGGATGCGTTCTAATTTAGATGTCGGTATTGTTGGTGCAACTGTTGTGGTTGAAAAACAACAAAACGGTCCACCTACAGGCAAGCCTGTCAATCTCGAACTTTCTGGTAAAGACATGGCTGAATTGGAGCGTTTAGCCGATGTAATCATCAAAAAAATTGAGAATAATTCGGTTTATGCAAAACTTGAAGGTTTAGATACCGACTTACCCGATGCACGACCTGAATTGCGTGTGATTGTTGACCGTGAAAAAGCTGCAAAATTTGGTTTAACTACCAACATGGTGGGTTCAACGATACGTCAGGCAGTGAACGGTATTGAAGCCTCTAAGTACCGAGATGGGAAAGATGAATACGACATCACTGTTCGGGTAGCTGAGGAATATCGCAGCGATTTATCCGGTTTAGGCGAACTCACTGTCATGGCTGATAAAGGACGACAAATTCCATTATCGGAAATAGCGACCTGGTATGTTGATGAAAGCTTTGGTGGTATTCGCCGTATTGACATGAACCGTGTTATTTCTATTGGCGCTGATGTACGAAGCGGTTTTACTCCAAACGATGTACTCAAAGAAGTTCAAACTTTATTAGCTCCGTTTGAAAAAGAGTTACCAAAAGGGTATAAAATTGACTGGACGGGACAAAATCAAGAGCAACAAAAAGCGCAAGAGTTCTTGGGAAATGCATTCTTAATAGCCCTTTTCTTGATTGCTTTTATCTTGATTTCTCAGTTTAACTCTTTGGTAAAACCGTTTATTATTTTAACCTCTGTGATGATGTCAACGGCGGGTGTATTCTATGGAATGGTTATTCTTCGCATGCCATTTGTTGTTATCATGACCGGGATTGGTATTGTTTCTCTGGCAGGGGTTGTAGTAAATAACGCGATAGTGCTTATCGATTACATCGATATTCTGCGATTCCGAGATAAACTAAGCTTAAAAGATGCCTTGTTAAAAGCAGGCTCAACTCGTTTTCGTCCGGTAATTTTAACGGCTGTAACAACGGTATTGGGTTTAATTCCATTAGCTACCGGTTTTAACTTCGATTTTATTGTGCTATACAGTAACCCGGCCGAGTTTTTTACCAATATCGGTCAATACGTGTACTATGGTGGTGAACAAGCTGCTTGGTGGTCGGCGATGGCAACTACCGTTATTGTTGGATTAACCTTTTCAACAGCGATTACCCTTATACTTGTTCCGGTTCTATATTTGGTAATTGATGCCTTGAATATGTGGCTCGTTCGATTTATGCGCGGTAATGAATACGCTGATGCAAAATTGATGGCTCAAATGGAAGGTGTAAGCGTTACTGAAGTGCTTCAGTCAGACGAATATGTGTATACCAATGGAAATTCGAATGGAAATGGATTTCACAAGGTAGAAACAGAACCCGAAGCCGAGGCAGAATTACAAGCACGGTCTTAATCAATATTTTGAAAATCTAAAAAGGAGCCCTGTTTGTTCAGTGCTCCTTTTTTATTTGGAAACAGCTCTCTTTTAGTATCTTTGCGCAAAATTAAACGCATTATTTGGTATGATTCAACGCATTCAAACACTGTATTTGGCATTTGTATTCTTATTTAACTTAGGCTTTGTTTTTACGCCATTATTTTCAAAAATCAGCGACGACCCTTCAGCTTGGTTAAGTTCTATTCATTATGCAGCGCTGGCATTTGCAGGAATCTTATCGGTGTATTCCATTTTCCTGTTTAACAATCGAGTCAAACAAATGCAATGGATTACTTATGGTATTTATTTTCAGGCTATTGTTCTCGGATCAGCTATTGGGGTAGTGGTTTCTTTAGGTGGATTTGGAACGTATTTGTGGGATGAGTTACTCAGTTGGATTTTATTGGTTCTTGGATTGGTGAGTTTGTTTTTAGCAAAGTCAGGGGTTAAAAAAGACCATGATTTAGTAAAATCCATGGATAGGATTCGTTAAATGAACACTGAAAAAGCAGGTATAGACCTGCGGACAGGTGCGTTTTTAGCGGTTGGTTTATTAGCTTTTGCTTTTGCTCCTATTCTTGTTCGTTGGGCGGGTGATGTTAATCCTGCTGCTTTAGCTGTTTGGCGTACATTTTTTGCCGTTGTTATCATCACCCCTTTTTATTATAAGTGGGAAATCAAGCGAAATAAAGAAGATGAGGTTTTAAAACCCCTCAAGAATAAAAACTGGCTTAAAGCGATAAGTGGTGCCTGTTTAGGTCTTCATTTTATTTTGTGGATTAGCTCATTGAAATATACATCTGTTGCATCTGCATCTGTTCTTGTTACCATTCACCCTATTTTATTGATTGTTGGTGAACAGCTTATTTTTAAAGTTCGTTTTAATACTTGGATTTGGATAGGCGTATTTGTCTCATTTATGGGATCTTTGAGTTTAGGTTATGCAGATAACCTCACGATGACCGAGTCGTTTCCCGATGCGCTTTTTGGTGATGTTTTAGCATTTTTAGCAGCAGCAGTTTTTGCAGTTTATTTTATGATTAGCAGAAAAGTGCGTCAACATACAACTTGGCTGGGTTATGTTACCCCTATTTACATTTGGTCG
>CAZIQX010000174.1:0-1140 GCA_964541325.1 uncultured Chitinophagales bacterium
ATACGTTTATATTTACCGCAATGACATTCCCAATCCTTAACCGGACTAAAAATCTTTTCGCAAAACAGACCGTCTTTTTCAGGCTTAAACGTACGATAGTTGATGGTTTCCGGATTTAGTACTTCACCATGAGAGCGAGAAAGTACTGCTTCAGCCGATGCCAGCCAAATCCGTATTCTGTTGATGTCTTTCGTCATAACTGAGTTTCTTAAAATTTCAAATGATTGCCACTATTTACGTTAACGAGATTAGTCGATGTCAACTTCTAATCCTAAGCCTTGCAATTCGCGCAACAATACGTTGAACGATTCAGGTGTACCACCTTCCGGCAAGTTTTCACCTTTTACAATAGCTTCATACACTTTGGAACGACCTTTAACATCGTCACTCTTAACGGTGAGCATTTCCTGAAGAATGTTGGCAGCACCGTATGCATACAATGCCCAAACTTCCATTTCTCCAAGACGCTGGCCACCAAACTGAGCTTTACCTCCAAGTGGCTGTTGAGTGATAAGTGAGTATGGCCCAATTGAGCGAGCATGCATCTTATCTTCAACCAAGTGGTTCAGTTTTAACATATACATGTATCCAACTGTCGTTTTTTGAGCAAATCGCTCACCTGAACGACCGTCATACAAGTAAATTCTACCATCTTCAGGTAAACCTGCTTTTAGCATCCATTCTTTCACATCATCTTCAGAAGCACCATCAAAGATTGGAGTCGCAAATTTAACACCTAAACGTTTTCCTGCCCATGCAAGAATGGTTTCGTAAATCTGACCGAGGTTCATACGAGAAGGTACACCTAATGGGTTGAGAACAATATCAACCGGTGAGCCGTCTTCCATAAATGGCATGTCTTCCATAGGAACAACTTTAGCTACCACACCTTTATTACCGTGGCGGCCGGCCATTTTATCACCTACGCGCAATTTGCGTTTTTTAGCAATAAATACTTTTGCTTTTTGAACAATACCGGGTGGTAACTCATCACCAACCTGAATAGCGTATTTCGTACGCTTAAATTCAGTTTCGTAAACTCTACGTTTTTCGCGGTAGTTTCTGCAAAGCAGTTGAACTAATGCATTGGTTTCCTCGTCTTCAATCCACTTTAAGCGTAAACTTAAGCGCATTGGATCC
>CAZIQX010000174.1:1150-7301 GCA_964541325.1 uncultured Chitinophagales bacterium
TGGCAACAATTTCAACACCTTGTGAAGTAACCACACCCGGAGATTTCAAATCTTTTAACAGGGTGTACATGCGAGTAGCCCAATCAAAAGTTAAATCTTCAATTTTTTTGCGGAAAGATTCGGTCTCTTTTTCAACCAATTCTTTTTCTTGCTTACGTGAGAAACTCTCTTCACGTTTTCTGCTGAATAAGCTTGTACCAATAACCGTTCCACTTACACCAGGTGATGCCTTTAAGGATGCATCTTTTACATCACCAGCTTTATCACCAAAGATGGCACGGAGTAATTTTTCTTCTGGTGTTGGGTCTGTTTCACCTTTTGGAGTAATCTTTCCAACTAAGATATCACCAGGTTGAACTTTTGCACCAACACGAATAATTCCACGCTCGTCCAAATTACGTGTAGCTTCTTCGCTTACGTTTGGAATTTCACGTGTTAATTCTTCTTCACCACGTTTAGTATCACGAACTTGCATTTCAAATTCGCTGATGTGGATAGAGGTATAAATATCTTCGCTAACAACGCGCTCGCTAATAACGATAGCATCTTCGAAGTTATACCCTCTCCAAGGCATAAATGCAACTAAAATATTACGACCTAAGGCTAATTCACCCTGATCAGTTGAACATCCGTCGGCAATTGCCTGACCCTTAGATACTCGCTCACCAACTTTAACAATTGGTTTTTGGTTAGCTGTTGTATCCTGATTTGTTCGTTCAAATTTGCGAAGTGTATAAGAAACAACACCTTCATCAAAGTAAGCTAATTGTTGTTTTTCGCTGCGATCGTATTTAATTCTGATTTCTGTACCAGATACATACACAACCTCGCCATCACCTTCAGAGAGTACCATTGCACGTGAATCTTTTGCTGCACGAGCTTCTAATCCTGTACCTACAACAGGTGCTTCAGGTCTAACAAGAGGTACACCTTGGCGCTGCATGTTCGAGCCCATTAAGGCACGGTTAGCATCATCATGTTCGATAAATGGAATTAAAGCAGCCGCAACAGATGTAATTTGATTTGGAGCTAAGTCCATGTATTGTACTTCTTCGGTGCGTGCAAGAGCCACGTTACCATCACGCATACGAGAAAAAACCAAATCATTTTGAAAAGTTGATTTTTCATCAAGTGGAGCGTTTGCCTGTGCAATTACGGTTTCGTCTTCCATTTCAGCAGTTAAGTACTCCACATTATCTGTGACTTTACCACCTGCAACTCTACGGTAAGGAGTTTCAATAAAACCGAAGTCATTAACTTTTGCGTGAATACACAAGGATGAAATCAAACCAATGTTTGGACCTTCAGGTGTTTCAATCGGACATAGACGACCATAGTGCGTATAGTGAACGTCGCGCACTTCAAATCCAGCACGCTCACGTGTTAAACCACCAGGTCCAAGTGCCGACATACGTCTTTTGTGAGTCAATTCAGCCAACGGATTTGTTTGATCCATAAACTGTGACAATTGGTTTGTACCAAAAAATGTATTTATGACACTTGAGATTGTACGAGCATTTACTAAATCCTGAGGTGTAAATTGCTCAGCATCACGTGAGTTCATTCTTTCACGAATAGTACGTGCCATACGAGCTAAACCGATAGCAAATTGCTGTCCTAATTGCTCACCAACTGTACGAACACGACGATTACTCAAGTGGTCAATATCATCTACCTGAGACTTCAAATTCTTTAGACGAATAACTTCACGCGTAATATTGATGATGTCGTCTTTCGATAAAACGGTTAAGTCCATATCTACTTCTTGGCGCAAACGCTTATTCAAGCGATAGCGACCAACATCACCTAAATCATATTTTTTATCAGAGAAGAACAAGCGCTCAAGAACCTGACGGGCCGTTTCCATATCAGGCATTTCACCTGAACGTAACTGACGATACACCTCTGCTAAAGCTGATTCTTCGTTCCAAGAAGGATCTTTTTTCATGGTGTTCAAAATAACAGAGCGATCGGCATCCTCATTAGAAATTTTGAGAACTAAAATAGACTTAACATCCGCGTCTTTAAGCAAGCCAAAATCATCTTCGGTAAGTTCATGCTCACGCTCTAAAACTACGGTACGTTTTTTAGCCTGAACTACTTCACCGGTTTCGTCATCAATAACTTCTTCGATGGTTTCCTGAAAAATTTCAGCTGCAATACGCTTGCCAACTAACTCTTCTTGAAACTGCTTTTTAGATTTGATTTGAACTTCTTCAGAAATATCAAACAGAGATAGAATATCGTAGTCCGTAGAATATCCTAAGGCACGTAACAAAGTGGTTACAGGAAGCTTCTTTTTTCTGTCAATATAGGCCCAAAGAACATCACGAATATCCGTAGTTAATTCGATCCATGACCCTTTAAACGGAATTACTCGCGCAGAATATAATTGAGTTCCGTTTGGGTGAACTGATTGGCCAAAGAAAACACCCGGAGAGCGGTGTAATTGACTTACAATGACACGTTCAGCACCATTTATAATGAAGGTTCCTCGTTCTGTCATCCAAGGTAAGTCGCCAAGAAAAACTTCTTGTTCAATAGTTTCTGTGGCTTCGTCACTCTGATCAACAGAAGAAAGGCGTAAGCGGGCTTTTAGAGGAACGCTAAAGGTTAATCCTCGCTCCTGACATTCTTTAATACTGTACTTTGGAGTATCAAAATCGTAACTGATAAATTCGAGTATGTACTGTTCGCGAGTGTCAGTTATTGGAAAATGTTCTTCAAAAATTTGTTGTAAACCGAAATACTCTCTGTCTTCGGGTGATGTATCCCACTGAGTGAATCTGCGGTATGATTCGAGCTGAACATCTAAAAAATCGGGATTGTCAGCTACTTTTTTTGTACGTGCAAAACTTATGCGTTCTTTTGAGGGCTTAAGATTAGCTATTGTACTCAAGAAAACCTCGCTTTTTTTAAGGTGCTTACCGGTAAGGTTGTTGGATTGATTGCGAAGGGATTTAAACCCTTCCTATAAATAAAATATCTCTGCCTACCATATAGACAGAGTTAGCCAATGCCGTAAAACAGCATTGGCTACTCATCATATCGCTATGAATATGTTACTTGAGCTCGACTTCTGCTCCAGCTTCAGTCAATTTAGCTTTGATAGCTTCAGCTTCTTCTTTAGATACTGATTCTTTCAATGTGCCAGGAGCGCCATCAACTAAGTCTTTAGCTTCTTTCAAACCTAAGCCTGTTAAAGCACGAACTTCTTTGATTACACCGATTTTGTTAGCGCCGGCAGCTTTCAAGATTACTGTGAATTCGGTTTGCTCTTCAACAACAGGTGCTTCAGCAGCAGCAGGACCAGCAGCAACAGCAACAGCAGCAGCAGCAGGTTTAATACCGTATTCTTCTTCTAAAATTTTTGCTAATTCGTTAGCTTCTTTGATTGTGAGGTTAACTAATTTTTCAGCTAATTCTTTTACTTCAGCCATTTTAAATTACTCCGTTTGAGTTTTTGATATTGATGTTAATTTTCTTTTTCCGCGATTGTCTTAACAGCACCAAGAATATTTGAACCTTGAGCTTGTAAAGCGCTGACAACGTTGGACATGGGTGAAAGAAGCAGACCCAAGATATCTCCGATAACTTCGTTTTTGGTTTTCAGAGATGAGAGTGTATCTAAAGAGTCGCCATCAAAGAATGCACCGTCGATGAGGGCACCTTTGAATTGAGGAAGTTTGTTATCCTTTAAGAAATCCTTTAATACTTTAGCAGGTTTTCCCAACTCTTCTTTTACAAAGATGAAGGCGTTTTGCTCTTCCAACAAGTGGAAAGCACTATCGTATCCGCCAACTTCTTGCATAGCACGTTTAACAAGCGTGTTTTTGTACACTTTATAAGCTAATCCTTCTTTTCGGAAAGCATTACGAAGTGCATTTACGCTTTTAACGTTTATACCTTTGTATCCGGCAATGTAAACTGCATCAGAGTTCTTGAGAATCTCAACTAACTCTTCTACAACTGCCTGTTTAGTTTCTTTAGTAGCCATGGTAAATTCCTATTTATCCTGTCCTTATTGTGCGGCTGAGCGATCTACTTGAATGCTTGGCCCCATTGTGGTTGACAAGTAAATACTTTTCACGTACGTACCTTTAGCAGATGATGGCTTTAAGCGAACAACCGTGTGCAAGAATGCTTCAACATTTTCCTTGATTTTTTCAGGAGCGAAGCTTGACTTAGCAATAGCTGCATGCAAAATTCCATATTTGTCAACACGGAAGTCAATTTTACCGGCTTTCACATCTTTGATAGCCTGTCCCACTTCCATGGTTACTGTTCCGCTTTTAGGGTTAGGCATTAAACCTCTAGGGCCTAATACACGACCGAGTTTACCAAGCTTACCCATAACATCGGGGGTTGCAACGATTACGTCGAAATCCAACCAACCGCCTTCAATTTTGGCGATTAAATCATCCAAACCAGCAAAATCAGCACCGGCAGCAACAGCTTCTTCTTGTTTAGCAGGATTTACCAATGCACAAACACGCACTGTTTTTCCTGTTCCATGAGGAAGAGCTACTGTACCACGTACCATTTGGTCGGCATGACGCGGATCAACGCCTAATCTAACATCGATATCAACGGAAGCATCAAATTTTGTAGCTGATGTTTTAACAACTAATTCAGCAGCTTCAGCCAATGAGTAGGATTTATTACGCTCGATTAGACCGGCAACCTCTGTATACTTTTTACCTTTTTTAGACATATCTATCCTTAGGTTTTTAGTTTCTGATTACCGTTAGTCCCATACTGCGAGCGGTTCCAGCAATCATACTGGCTGCAGCATCAATATCTGTAGTATTGAGGTCTGGCAATTTGGTTTTTGCTATTTCTAAGCATTGTTCCCATGTAACCTGACCAACTTTTGTTCGGTTAGGTTCGCCAGATCCTTTTTGCAGCTTTGTTACTTGCTTCAAAAGAACTGCTGCCGGTGGAGTCTTGGTTACAAATGTAAACGACTTGTCGGAATACACGGTAATTTCAACCGGGGTAACAATATCCATTTTGTCCTGTGTACGCGCATTAAACGCCTTACAGAACTCCATAATATTAACACCGGCTTGACCAAGAGCAGGACCTACTGGAGGAGCGGGAGTAGCCCTACCACCAACGATCTGTAATTTTATAATTTTTTCGACTTTCTTAGCCATTCTAAGAGCCTTGGTTAAGTGACCAGGTTTTAGTGATTATTCGGGTTCTACTTGGTTTACATCCACTTCAACTGGTGTTTTTCTACCGAAAATACTCACCAGTACGCGAAGTTTTAGTTTGTCAGGATATACTTCTTGAACAGTACCGTCAAAATTCTTGAACGGACCATCAACAACTTTAACCAAGTCGCCCTCGCGGTAAGGTATTTCAACGAGTCCTCCCGCTTCTGCCATATCTCTATTGTGACTTACTCTTCCTAAGATTCTATTAACCTCTTCTTTTTGCAAAGGAGTTGGAACTTTGGAGTTTTTGTCGTTCTTGAGGAAACCCAACACACTAGGAGCATTGGAGATGAGCTGATTTACAACATCATCAAAGTTTGTCTCAACGAGGATATATCCCGGAAAAAAGTTTTTCTCGCGTGTACGTTTTTTTCCGGATCTGATTTCAACAACCGTTTCTGTCGGTATCAGAACTTCAGATATTTTGTGATCGAGCCCCTGATCTACGATTTCGTGTTCAAGATATTCCTTGACCTTTTTCTCGTGACCAGAGAAGCAGCGGACTACGTACCACTTTTTATCATCTACGGTTGTCATGTGCGTAATTATTTGAATAAAAATTCTAATGCAGTGCTGTAAACTCTATCCATAGCAAAAATAAATACAGATAACAGGATAGAGTAGATAACTGTAACAGTTGTGTTATCTATCAATTCTTTTCGTTCAGGCCAAGAGACTTTTGCCATCTCTTTTTTAACACCTTCGATAAACTCTTTAATTTTATTCATGATATGCTTTCTTAAGAAAATGCACGGGTGGAGGGACTCGAACCCCCAGCCAACGGTTTTGGAGACCGCTACTCTACCAATTGAGCTACACCCGTAAATGATAAAAGGCGGGCTAGATTCACCCACCTTCTATCGTGTAAATTCAATTACTTATTGATTTTAGCTACAACACCTGCACCTACGGTACGTCCACCTTCGCGG
>CAZIQX010000175.1:0-7288 GCA_964541325.1 uncultured Chitinophagales bacterium
TTCATACACAGGTTGATCGTGCTTAATAAAATAATTTTTAAAATCGTTAATCAAGTCAACCGTTTGATTAAACAATGATTGGCTAGCTGCTCTATTCATTAAAACCTGTTCAGCGCCAAACATTTCAGGCACTTCTGTTAACAAGGCTGTTCCACCAATGGCTGTAATTTTTTCTGAAATGCGCCCCAACAGTGGATTGGCCGTAATCCCGGAAAGTCCGTCAGAGCCTCCACATTTCATACCTAAAACCAATGCTGATGCAGGTACTGGCTCACGTTTATCGTTTTTAACTTCGGCTACAAGTTCTTCAATTTTAGCAACGCCTTCTTCAATTTCGTCGCCAACGGACTGTGAATAAAACGACCGAATGCGTTTGGGGTCGGCATCAGGAACCAAAGAAAGCAATTCGTTCATGCGATTATTTTCACACCCCAACCCTAATACCAAAACGCCCCCTGCATTTGGGTTACGAATTAAACCAGCTAAAACTTTTTGAGTATTGTATAAATCATCACCTAGTTGCGAACATCCATACGGGTGAGAAAAGGTGTGGAAACCGTCAACGAGCCCAGCAAAACGGCGGTTACATTCTGCTGCAATCAACTCTGCTGAACGGTTCACACATCCTACAGTATTTACAATCCAAATTTCGTTTCGTGTTCCCACTTTTCCATTTTTTCTTTTGTACCCTAAAAACATATCGTTTGTGGTTACGTGTGTTTGGGGGAACTTTACGGCTTCAATAGGTTGGTACTCATACGAAAGTGTTCCACTTAAATTCGTGGCCAAATTGTGAGAGTGAATCCAATCACCGGGTTGAATGATTTTTGTTGCATGCCCAATAGGAAATCCATATCGATAAACTAAATCACCAGTTTGATGTGTTTTGATGGCAATTTTATGCCCTTTAGGGATGTATTCATTCGTTTTGATGGAAAAATCAGAAATTACAGTAGCCGCATCTAACGCTTCTAATGCAATCACTACTGAATCCTTGGCGTGAATGTGAATTGTTTTTTTCATACTAATACCCAAAAAAATGTGGAAGCAGTAAACTGATTTCCGGAATGGCGACTGTCAAAAAAAGAGCTAGAATCATGGCTAAAAAAAACGGAATCATTGGTTTGACTACTTTGGTGATTGGAACGCCTGCAACACCACAACCAACAAACAGTACAGAACCAACCGGAGGTGTACACAACCCCACGCATAAATTCATCACCATAATGATTCCAAAGTGAATAGGGTCAACTCCCAGTTCAGTTACAACCGGTAAAAAAATAGGTGTGAAGATTAAAACAGCGGGAGTCATATCCATGAAAGTGCCCACCACTAACAAGAGTAAATTAATGATGATAAGCACCACAATTACGTTGTTAGATAGACTAAGAAGTGCTTCACTCACCATTTGGGGGATATTTTGGTACGACATCACCCATGAAATACTCATTGACGTTCCGATTAACAATGCCACAATAGCAGTGGTAACAGAAGATTGCACCAATATGTCCTTTAATTTTGAAAAAGGGATTTCGCGATAAATCAAAAAAGAAAGTACAAAAGTGTACAAAACGGCAATTGCAGATGCTTCCGTGGCTGTAAAAATTCCTGCAATAATCCCTCCCATCACAATTACTAGAAGCAATAAAGATGGAATTGCATCCCAAAATGCCTTAAACACTTCAGAGAATCCAACAAAGGAATCAATTGGATATTTTTTTCTGATTGCAATTACCGCAGCAACAATCATCAATAATGCACCTAACAGAATTCCGGGGAGGTATCCTGCTAAAAACAATGCTGCAATAGATGCACCACCGCTGGCAAGTGAATACACAATCAAAATATTGGATGGTGGTATGATTAGACCTGTTGTTGCAGCTGTAATGTTTACGGAAGCCGAATATGCATCATCATACCCTTCTTCACGCATTTTTGGGGTCATAATGCCTCCAATAGCTGATGCCGCCGCAACAGCTGACCCTGAAATTGCACCAAAAAACATACTTGCAATGATGTTCACAAAGGCTAATCCTCCGGGCATCATACCAACCAAAGCTTTGGCTAATCGAATTAAACGATTTGCAATGCCTCCGGAATTCATCATCTGTCCGGCAAGAATAAAAAACGGAATTGCAAGTAAGCCAAATGAATCGAGTCCGGTAGCCATGCGCTGTGCAATTGTAGTAACTGCGGGTAAGGAATCGATACTAACTAACATGGTAATGAGTGCAGAAAGACCAATACTAAACGCAATTGGCACACCTAATATCAACAAAATGATGAACGATAACAGGAGAACAAGAACATCAAAAAATTCCATTACTTGCCCTCACCATTTTGTTGGAAAAATAAAATCACCGAATACCAGGTTATTAAGAATCCTGAAAAGGGAATGATGGCATACACTATCGACATTGGAATTCCCAAAGCTGGCGATAGCTGCCCTAAGGTGTGACTCAACAAAACCAGATTTATCCCTCCAATACCCATGGCTACGAATCCAAAAATCCCAATACTTGCATGGATAAACTGAAGTAATCTCTGTCGTTTCTTTCCTGTTAACGTATTGGGTAACAAATCAATAGCAAGATGCTTATCTAAACCGGCAACATAAGCGGCCCCTAAAGTTCCTACCCAAATCAGTAAAAAACGAGCTAATTCATCGCTAAATGAACTAGGTGAACTCATCATATATCTGCTCAACACTTGCCATAATACATTCAAAACCATGGCCGACATTAACATGGCGAGCAACCAAGAAATAAAGGTGTCCATGTGTTGTTTAATTCGTTTCATGTGTCATCCAAATTTCTAAGATTCCGCCCGCACGTAAATCTTGGCCACTAAGTTCGAGGTTTTCTAAAGCTTTGCCATTCCAATGAACTTTTCCAACAAAGCCATTTTCCAGTGAATTGTTGGTTACTTTGATTTCTATGTGTGCGTTTTTAAGTTGAATATTCGCATAATGAATAAGTGGCGAACCTATAAAATAAGCGTCATGTGCAGGTTTAGGATATAATCCGAGCACATTCCAAACAATCCATGATGACAAGGCACCTGAATCTTCATTTCCGGGGAGTCCGCCACGACCTAACCCGAATCGCTTTGCAAACACTGCTCGGATAATTTGCTGCGTGCGATGCGGTTTGCCTAATTCAGTGTACCAATACGGTACCGACATATCCACTTCGTTATTTAATCCTTCAAAATGTAAGTCTGCGGTTTGTTCTGAGAATCCAAAAAACGTATCTAACTGTTGAATTAGAGCCTTTTTGCCACCCATAAAATCAACAAAGGCATTTTTATCCCACCAAGGTTTGAACGAGTAATTCCACGCACCGGCTTCATAAAACTCATCACCTTTTAATAATTTACGAGTTGAATCGTAAGCTCGAACCCAATAGGTAGAAAGTTGCTTTAGAGAATCAGCCAACGTATGATTTCCTGAAGATGCATACAGTTTTGAACTCATAAAAAAAGCTTGGGCATAATCCACATGCTGAACAGGGGAAGGTCCTAAAACTGTGCCGGATGCGTATTCTTGTGCTAAATCAGAAATTAAAAATTGATTAAATCCCGCTAAAAGGTTGTCTGTTTTTGATATTGCACCATTTCGCATCCAAACATCAGCTATGGCTATCGGTGCCAAGGCTGTTCCCTGATTATCAAATGCTGTAACTGCTTGCGAGGAAAACAAATCAGCTGTTCTCCAATAATCATAACGATTTAAGGACTCCGACAAATAATCCAACATGGCATTCGACAGGTCAGGGTAAAGCAGCGTTAAAAGTGGCATTTGTGTTTGATAGGCATCCCACCATGTTGCAAAATCAGTGAAATAGGGCACATCTGAAGCAAACGGATGATCGTTTGGCGCATAAATCGGCTTAATTAACGTTCGATACATTGCCGAATAAAACAAGGTGTCAATTTCAGGTGAAATCCCTTTCATTTGCACTCTTGATAACTCTTCATTCCACAAAAAAGCTGCTTTAGCGGCTGCATCTTGCAATGATGTGGAAGCTCGCAAACGCTTATGGGCTTCATCAAAACTTATTAAGGAGAAAGCAGTTGCTAATTTCAGTTCAGATTGTGTTGTTTCAATGGTCCAAATAAGTTGCGCATCGGACTTTTGCTGAACCCATTTGTAAGTCCCTTCAGCAAAGGACGATGATATTTCGGCTTGTAATGGTTTGATGAGAACATAAATCGGAATACCATCCATCACCACTTTTGCGTTCAGCACATTTTTTTGATAGGAATATTCAATTTCACTTGGGAACCCACTCTTTCCTTTAGGCGCTCTGTAAACATGCGTTAAATCAATTTCTACTTTAGCCGGTTGATTATCCGGGAATGCAAATTCAGTATAACTCACGTATTCCCAAACACTTGCGCGGGCATGTAATCCTTCGTTGGTTACTACTTCATAAAAACCCGGACGTGCCGATTCCTTTTTAATTGTAAACTGCTTTAAGGTATCGCTGAGAACCGGACTCATCAAGAAATAATTATAAAACCATAAAATCCAACCTGTTCCCGAGGGATGAAAATGAGTAAACCCTTGAAATTTTTGAGGATGATAACCGGTTGGATAACCGCCACCATACGGGGAAACAGAGACTAAATGAAAAGGCAAAACAACTCCCGGATGTAGATTTCCTTGCTTCGGCTTGGGCGACGACCATTTATCAGCAAAGTGATACGCATCAGGTGAATGAATTGCCGGTCGGTTTAATTCAGTTACTCCTGTTCCCCAAAAGACATCAACCTGTTCAACATGTTTCGTTTTTTTTGACACACATGCGCTCATCACGAAAAGCAATACCAATTGAATGTTATACCATTTTGAGCACGAGGTCATGCGTAGTATTTGTGAAATTATTTTTCCTAGAAAGTAAAAATATTTTTCTGATCACGGAAATTGTTTTCGCTTTTTTTGGTAGATTCCTGCTGGAAATCAAACATCTATTTTTCCCTTGTAAGCCCTTTTTTGATTCTAAAAATGAATCTTTGACTCATCAAGTCGTGTGTTTTACAAGATGAAAATATTTTTCCCTAATTTTGCATTATGAAAACCAATCTTCACTCTACTTCATCAAAACTAATCGAAAAAAAAGCAGTTGCTGTTATTCGCTTACACTCTTCAGAATCTGCATTAGACGTATGTCGGGCTGTGTACGATGGCGGTATTTCTTCGTTTGAAATCACCTTAACAACTCCTAATGCTTTGGACATTATTCACGAATGCCGGTCAAAACTTCCATCTGATGCTCTCATCGGCGCGGGTTCCGTGCTGAATAAAAACATGACAACAGAAGCTATTGCTGCCGGTTCTCAATTTATTGTAAGTCCGGTTTTTGATGAGGATGCTGTCACTGAGTCGCTTAAACAGAATATTCCGTTTTATTCCGGAGCGTTTACACCAACTGAAGCCTACCGGGCATGGCAAGCAGGTTGCGATATCATAAAAATTTTTCCCGCTGATGTAGTTGGGATGGATTTTTTTAAAGCAGTAAAAGCACCTATTCCAAATATTTTATTGATGCCAACCGGTGGGGTTAGCATAACGAATGCCGGTGACTGGATAAAAGCCGGTGCTTGCGCGGTGGGTGTTGGTTCGGCTTTAGTTAGCAAAAAAATGGTGGAAGACAAGGATTGGGATTCAGTAAAAACCAATGCTCAAACGTTATTGAAATCTATTTTTAGCTGATAGAGGCTCATACTTACTTCACTCGTGGAAGTTGGAAAAAGATTACGAGATGCCTATCCCGAAGGCTTTCGGGAAGGCAAAACTGGTTGAACACAATGCTCACTTCGCTCGTGGAAGTTGGCAAATATGTTAAAAAATCAGGGACAACCTGAACAATGAATGATTAAACACTCCAAAAACTACTCCCTATGAAAGTTGTAACACTTGGCGAAATCATGCTTCGCCTTTCCACACCCGGATTTACTCGTTTTGTACAAACACAATCTTTTGATGCCACTTTTGGTGGTGGGGAAGCTAATGTTGCCGTAGCACTCTCCAATTATGGACTCGACTCTTATTTTGTTTCCAAATTACCGAAACATGAAATGGGGCAGGCAGCGGTTAATCATCTTCGTCGCTTTGGCGTTAAAGACAATTATATTGTACGAGGTGGAGAACGTGTTGGAATTTATTTTTTGGAAACGGGTGCGAGTCAACGAGCAAGTAAAGTAATTTATGATCGCAGTGATGCAGCCGTAACCACATTAGCACATCATGAATTGGATTGGGATGACGTGTTCAAAGATGCTCAATGGTTTCATTGGACGGGCATCACTCCTGCTTTGGGAAAAACCATGCAAGAAACGTTGATTTCGGCTTGCAAAGCAGCTAAGCGTGCAGGTGTAACCATCAGCGCTGACTTAAATTATCGTAAAAAGTTATGGTCAACGGCTGAAGCTCAAGCCGTTATGGTTCCACTTATGGAGTATGTTGATGTGTGTATAGCCAATGAAGAAGACGCTGAAAAGTCTTTAGGATTTACAGCCGGAAGCACCAATGTGGAACATGCTCATTTAGATGAAGAAGCGTATGCCTACCTCACGAAAGAATTAAAACAAAAATTTGGATTTAAAGCCGTAGCCATCACGTTGCGAGAAAGTTTTTCGGCCTCTGTAAACGGTTGGAGTGCAATGCTTTGTGACGATAAAGACTGCCAAATTCCCTATCGATCAAAACGATACGACATTCAAATTGTAGATCGAGTTGGTGGTGGAGATTCCTTTGCAAGTGGTTTGATTTATGGTTTATTGCATAAAGAATCCACCAAAGATGCGCTCGAATTTGCGGTTGCAGCATCCTGCTTAAAGCATACCATTCCAGGTGATTTTAATTTGGTATCTGTTGCAGAAGTGGAAGCCTTGGCTAAAGGTAGCGGAAGCGGTAGAGTGGAGCGATAGTTTTTAATCATATCAGAAATCATTACTTTTATCTAAACAACTATTAAATAGAGCTTTATACCAATGAGTTTAACTCTAACCAATAAGACAATTGATAAATATTTTGGATTTCTTTCAAAACTAGACTCCGCTTCCAAAAAGAAATTGATCATTAAGCTCACAGAATCCATTGAATCAGAAAAAGAAGTTGGTTTTGATATAAATCAATTATATGGTGCTTGGGTTGATGAAAGAACATCCGATGAGATTATTGATGAATTAAGATCCTCACGTGTTGAAAAGTTAAAAGAAATCGATTTTTAAATGAGATATCTTCTTGACTCAAACATTTGTATTCATTTCTTTCGAGGTAAAT
>CAZIQX010000176.1:0-7282 GCA_964541325.1 uncultured Chitinophagales bacterium
TTGTTTATGACGAGCAAGCTGAAAATGATACTTCCAAACTGGATGAATTAACGGAATCCCTTCAGGATTTAGAATCAGAATTTGTGCAGGAATTATTCGGTGGTGATCAAAACGCATATATTCAGGCCCTCGATGATATTTCAGCATTCGAATATTGGGAAGACGTTTCCCGCTATGTAAAAGACGAAATTATTCGTGTAGGAATGATTGACCCACTTTCGGATACCTGCATAGAATTTGTTGACAGACTTCAAACTTACTTCACAAGTAACCATTCTTAAGTAAAACGAACAGGTGATTTATGGCACTTTCAAAAGTTGAACAATTAGAAGCTTTGCGTAAGGAAGCGCTTTTAGGCGGTGGAGAAAAACGCATTGAAAAGCAACACGCTCAGGGGAAGTTAACCGCTCGGGAACGCATCGATTTATTGGTGGATAAAGGCAGTTTTGTTGAAATAGACGCCTTCGTACGTCATCGTTCTCATGATTTTGGCTTAGAAAAGCAGAAATATTTAGGCGATGGAATCGTAACCGGTTTTGGTAAAATTAATGGGCGTCCGGTCTATGTATTTTCGCAAGATTTTACAGTTTTTGGGGGGTCACTTTCAGAAACACATGCTGAAAAAATGGTCAAAATCATGGATTTAGCCATGAAAAATGGAGTTCCGATCATTGGTTTAAACGATTCCGGTGGGGCTCGCATACAGGAAGGCGTGGCTTCTTTGGGTGGATATGCAGAAGTTTTTTGGCGAAATAGCATGGCTTCCGGTGTAATTCCACAAATCTCTGCGATTATGGGTCCGTGTGCCGGTGGTGCTGTGTATTCCCCTGCAATTACCGATTTTACGTTTATGGTAAAAAATACAAGCTTCATGTTTGTAACCGGTCCAAACGTAGTAAAAACTGTTACTCATGAAGAAGTAACAAGTGAGGAACTGGGTGGAGCTATGGCTCACAACACCAAGTCAGGAGTGGCTCATCGTGCCTGTGAAAACGATGTGAGTTGTTTAAACGCCATTCGAGCACTGATGACTTATCTACCCCAGAATTGCGAAGAAAAAGCACCAAAAATGCCATCTAAAGAGCCTGTTAAGGCAAAAGCTGAGGCATTGGATACGCTTGTTCCGGAAAATCCAAATAAACCATACGATATGCATGATGTAATCGAAGGGATTATGGATGAAGGTAGTTTCTTCGAAATCCATCCACATTATGCCGACAATATTTTGGTTGGATTTGCACGACTTGATGGACGTAGTGTTGGTATCGTAGCCAATCAACCCCTTTCGTTAGCAGGTTGTTTGGATATTGATGCAAGTATTAAAGCAGCTCGTTTTGTTCGTTTTTGTGATGCATTCAACATTCCTTTGGTTGTTTTTGAAGATGTTCCCGGATTCTTGCCTGGTACCGACCAAGAATGGGGCGGAATTATCAAACATGGTGCTAAGCTATTGTATGCGTTCTGTGAAGCTACCGTTCCTAAAGTTACCGTGATTACCCGCAAGGCATACGGAGGTGCTTACGACGTAATGAACTCCAAACACATTCGTGCTGATTACAACATTGCATGGCCAACCGCTGAAATCGCTGTTATGGGTGTTAAAGGTGCCGTTGAAATCATTTTCCGCAACGAAATCATGACATCTGAGGATCCGGAAAGCACCCAAAAAGCCTTAGAAGCTGATTATCAGGAAAAGTTTGGGAATCCTTATCGCGCTGCTGAACGTGGTTTTATTGATGATATCGTTCATCCTCATGAAACACGAGAGAAGCTAATTAAGGCTTTTGAAGTGATTCAAACCAAGGTAGATTCCGTACCTCGCAAAAAACACGACAATTTGCCACTTTAAAACGCTAGTTTATTGCAAACTTTTTGAACAGCACTGGTGATTACATCCGTGCTTTTTTTATGTTCATGTGATGTTTTTAGCTTTTTTACGGGATATTTTTTGTCGTAAACTCTTAAGATTGTGAGTACCAACGAGCTCGTATTACGTTAGGTTTTGTACGTTCTGAATACTTCCTTTCCATTGTCACTTGTGATAATTCCGCAAACTTGGGCATTTAAGGTTTTCATGAATATTTCAAGCCTTGAATCACCACCTATATCGCGTAAGTCCGTACGTGACACAATTACATGTTTACAAAAAACAGATAATCCCCTTCAAAACAAATTCGAATGCTAATGCGAGAATCGACTCACAATGACTGCGTGGAGTAGAACTGTGAGTCGAATTATTAAACGTATTTTATTTCAGTAAAGCCATAACTTCTTTTGCCAACGAATCTGCTTTTTCTTGAGAATCGGCTTCCGTATAGATTCGAATAATAGGCTCGGTATTCGATTTTCTTAAATGAATCCACGCATCCGGCATTATAATTTTCACCCCATCGATGGTGTTAATTTCAAACTTTGCATAATCTTTCTTCTCATTTTCTAAATCTTCATCTGCGTTAATACGACCTAATTCAGCTTTAAATTTACCCATGTAAAAATTGGGCAAATCAGTACGAATTTTAGAAGATGATTTTCCTGATTCAGCCATAAATTGGAGCATCATGGCGATACCCACCAAAGCATCACGACCGTAATGCAAATCCGGATTAATCACTCCACCATTACCTTCGCCACCCATAACTACATGTTGGGCTTGCATAACTTTAACCACATTAATTTCACCAACAGCTGCTCTATGGCATGTTACACCGTATTTCTTAGCAACCCAATCGTTTACCATCGATGATGACAAATTCACTGCAATATCACCTTTATGTTTTGCTAAATAAAAATCATTAATTGCGGCCAACGTGTACTCTTCCCCAAAAAAACGTCCATTTTCATCCACCAAAGCTAATCGGTCGGCATCAGGATCAATTACAACTCCTAAATCGCAGGTAGCTTTGGGAACAAGCGCGCAAATTTCAGTCAAATGTTCAGGAAGAGGTTCGGGATTGTGCGGAAATAAACCGTCGGGGGTACAAAAGAGTTTTTCAACATGAGCAACTCCAAGTGCTTCCAATAAGGCGGGAACACTTTCTGAACCAGCGCCATTTACCGCATCAACAGCAACTCGGAAGTTTTTTGAGTGAATGAGTTGGGCATCAATGTAGGGTAAATTCAAAATCGCCTGAATATGATTTTGCACCGCATTAGCATCGTGCATTAACTCTCCGGTTTCTTTGTAGCCCACAAATGAATAGGCTTTTTCCTGAGCAATGCGAATCACTTCGCGGCCTTCATCACCATCCAAAAATTCACTTTTGTGATTTAATAATTTTAAAGCGTTCCATTGTGCCGGATTGTGCGATGCTGAAATGACGATTCCACCTGCTGCTTTATGTTCCAAAACACTCATGGCAACTGTTGGAGTAGGAGCTATTCCTATCGTAATCACCTTACAACCAACACTTCTAAGCGTAGAAACCACAAGCGATTCTACTAATGGACCTGTAACACGCGAGTCGCGCCCAACAACGATGGTTCCTTTTTTTGCCCATGTTCCAAATGCAGCAGCATATTGAACGAGGTTTTCAGGGTGAAGGTCAGAACCGTAAATACCACGAATCCCTGACACACTTACCATTAATGCCATATAAATACCTATCCTATGTTTACTTGATTTGTTCTAATTGACGCATCCAGGCTTGTAAACCCGGGAAATTGGGATTAAGCTCTCTTACTTTTGAGGCTGCGTCTTTAGCCTCTTTAAATTGTTGATTTAAGGCGTATCCACCCGATAAATTGTACCAAGCTTGCGGGTCTGATGCATTTAAACGAACTGACTCTTTTAACAGACGAATACCAACCTCATAATTTTTGGAATTAATCTTAATGGCGCCAAGCATTTTTTTCACAAAGGCATTGGCTTCCAATTGATTAGCACGTTCTAAAAGTGGTTCTGCTTCTTGTAATTTGTTTTGTTCGATTAATAGTTGAGATGCAAAAACAAAAGGTGATGCACTGTAAGGCATATCAACCGCTATCCCAAGATACTCCGTTAAAGCTTTATCATATTGTTTTCGTTCTACATAGGCCTGCGCCAATTTCACTTTTGCCGGCTCCCATTGAAGCTTTCCATTACTTACATCAAGGGCTAAACTATCAGCTAAATCTTTGGGTTTATAATTGATATTTGGCGATGATTCGCTTGCTTTTACAAAGGGCCAACCTGCTTTTAATTTCAGAATTTTGATGTTTCCTAAGGTGGTGTCAAAGTCTGATGCATACATTTTTTGTTGATAAAACGACCAATCTTTTAATCGATCGGTTTGTAAAGTAATACCTTTTGGGGTCGATTTAATCAGGGTTTCAACAAAAGCTTTACCTAAAACGGAATATCCATCCACGTTAGGGTGCAAATGTTCGAGCATTAACTCGTTACCAATAATTCCATCTTTTGTGGCTGATTTAAACGCTTCTTCACCGGGAACATAAACAGAACCGGTTTCATTGGCCATCAACTTAATTAATGTGTTAAATTCTGAAGTAGCGCGGAATCGAAGAGCGTCTAAATCGCGAGCTTGTTCAAATAGAACTAATGCCTGAATCAAGTTGCCTGATTCATATGCTATTATTGCTTGTTGATACACGTCTTCAGCTGACGGATGCAGATCCGTTTTCACAGAAACAAAGGGCGCCTGATCTTTTAAATTTGAAGCCAAACTTGATAGATAAACGGGAATTCCATGTTCTTTAAACTTTCCAATAATGGCTTTCATATTACTCTGAAACTGTATTTTCCCGAGATTATACAAATCGCTATCCAAGGGAATTTCTTGTTCGCGAACCACCCTCTCCATTAACGTACCTGATTTCTTAGGCGAACCCTGAACCGTTGTCATCACCCAAGTGATCATGTCACGTAAGAGTAAAAATGTTTTTAAACGCTGTATTTTTAGATACATACGCACGAAAGCAGGAAATGCCCCTAAGCTTTCAGAGGATGCTACACCCAAAGCACCGTAAAACTCGTTATGACCGGCATAAATAAGGATGGCATCCGGCTTGTGCTCTAGAACTTCATCAACCTGATCGTAAAGTGTGTATGAATTAACTGCTGAGGTTCCCAAATTCACTACTTCAACAGTTTTATCAGGCATTACATCTTTCAGAGCCAACTCAACATACTTGGTAAATTTGATATTAAACCCGTAAGGATAACCCACTGCTGATGAACCACCTAAGGCAAACACCCGAAATCCGTTTTCCGGTTTTTTTCGCAAAAATGCGTCTCTAGCAGGATTCGGAATAACCGTTGTGTTAAAAAAGTAACGTTTTGCATAATCCGGATTTGGGAAAACATATTCCCCGTTTAGGTCATCCGGATAAATAAATAAGCTTAAGTCACCTTTATAATTTCCGAGACGTAATCCAACTTCCAAAAAAACGAAAAAGAGAATTGGAATACTTAATGCTAGAATGGTAAAAAGGCGGGATTTATCACTCGATAGCTCAGGTTTGCGAGTTTCATCCAAATAAGATTGAACCAGAGCCTCAGGCTGATTGCTTTTCTCCGCTATCTCTTTGGCAGAAAGTTTGTTCCGCTGCGAATCGATAAAATGTTTTTGTTTGGTCGATAAGGCCATTAGTTAGGTAACCAACGCGTTTCTTCTATGTTTTTTTGATGATTTTCGAATCGTGCCATTACAAAAAGCAAGTCAGATAAGCGATTCAAATACTGCAAAATTAATGGATTGATTGGTTCATACTCCATAGCAGTTAATACACAACGTTCAGCCCTGCGGCAAACTGTTCGTGCCACGTGTAGCTGAGTTGCTGCCAATGAACCTGATGGCAAAATAAACGATGTTAGTTTAGGTAAAACACCATCTAATTCATCAATTAACAATTCCAACTGCTGAATAGGCTCTTCTTTAATTCGTACAACTTTGGATTGCTTTTCCTGTGGAGTGGCCAAATCTGCACCAATAACAAACAATTCTTTTTGAATTTCAACAAGATGTTCCGTCAATTTTTGCACAGGTTGATGGGAAATCACCGTTCCTAAAATCGAATTTAACTCATCAACGGTTCCGTACGCTTCAATGCGAACGTGGTCTTTGCGAACTCTTTGTCCGCCAAACAGCGAAGTTTCGCCTGTATCGCCTTTTTTGGTGTAGATTTTCATGGGCGCTATAATACGAATTTTGATTCGTAATTGGGCTTAGATTTAAGCGACAGGAACAGTAAACAAATCGGGTATTTCTTCTTTGAAACTATATAAAAGCTCTAAAATTGATCCCATTTCTTTGTATTCCATCAACGCAATACGAAGATGCTTTCCATTGCGAACCCCTTTCAAATAGTTACCATAATGCTTTTTCATCATGATAACGCCATATTGCTCACCGTGATGCTCCACACTTGCCTTTAACTGCTCAGCACAAATATGTAATCGTTCTTCGAGAGTGGGTTCAGGCAAAAGTTCTCCTGTTTCTATATAATGATGGGACTGCTCAAAAATCCAAGGGTTTCCAATGGCAGCTCGACCAATCATCACACCATCTACACCGGTTTCATCAAACATTCGTTTTACATCTTGTGGCGTAACCACATCTCCGTTTCCAATTATGGGGATATGCAAACCCGGCGTTTCT
Source organism: uncultured Chitinophagales bacterium (assembly GCA_964541325.1). Classification (GTDB taxonomy): domain Bacteria; phylum Bacteroidota; class Rhodothermia; order Balneolales; family M1805; genus M1805. The sequence goes on from CAZIQX010000176.1 coordinate 6,597, forward strand.
TTTAATAGTTTAAGATATTCCCAACGCGCATCCCCTTTATAACCTTGAGCACGTGTTCGAGCATGAACCGTAAGTGCTTTTACACCAATGGATTGCAACATTAAGGCTACTTCTTGAATACGAATAGAATGCTCATCCCAGCCCAAGCGTGTTTTTACGGTAACAGGATAATCACCAGCGGCATCTACAACCGTTCCGGCCATGCGTTCCATCATTCCAATATCACGTAAACAGGCTGCACCCGCATTTTTATTCACAACTTTATAAACCGGACAACCAAAATTGATGTCAATTAAATCAGGATTAGCAGCCGCCGCAACTTTCGTAGCCCCTTCCATGGCTTCCTCGCGACCACCAAAGATTTGAATTCCAAACGGACGCTCCTCATCTACAAACGTGAGTTTATGCATGGATTTATCAGCTTCGCGGATGAGTCCTTCTGATGAAATAAATTCGGTATAAACAACACTTGCTCCTTTACGCTTACACATTAAACGAAAAGGATGATCGGATACGTCCTCCATCGGAGCAAGAACGATAGGTTTTTCACCAAGGTCGATGTGGTTGATTTTCATGGGCGCAAAGATACGGAAAATTGAATAGGGGATGAGTGATTGCTGATTGCTGATTGCTGATTGCTGATTGCTGATTGCTGATTGCTGATTGCTGAAATTAACTCAATCTTA
>CAZIQX010000177.1:0-7216 GCA_964541325.1 uncultured Chitinophagales bacterium
TGACACATTCCCACGGATTAAAAACATGGGCGACTTAACCCTCACATAAATGACTCACAGCCCGTGAAGGCTTTCGGGGCTGTGAGTCGTAGGTACGCTTGCGTTAGTTACGCTCCCAAGGTAGTTCCTGGATGGTGGCTTTCGCCACCATGACGACGTGGGGGTAACCCCCAAATATGTCGCAGGCGTCTACGCCTGTGACACATTCCCACGGATTAAAAACATGGGCGACTTAACCCTCACATAAACGACTAACAGTCAGAGCAATGACTGTTAGTCGTAGGTATGCTTGCGCTAGTTACGCGAAGACGTCCGCGGGATAAAACACCTGTTAAGCAGCTTTAGGGAGCACAATCTGAATACTCGTTCCTTTGCCCTTCTCGCTATTTACATTCAACTTTCCCTTGTTTTTTAACACAAACTCATGCGTTAAAACCAAGCCTAAGCCGGTACCGGTTTCACCGGCTGTGCCCTTCGTACTTTTATTTTCAACAAAATTGAACAAATTAGGGATGCGTTCTTTCTCAATTCCAACACCGGAATCAGTTATCGTAATACTAACGGTTTGATCATCTTCCTCCGTTTTTATCGCAATAGCTCCATGTTCAGGAGTAAACTTAATCGCATTGGAAACCACATTTCGTACAACGGTTTGAATCATATCTTCATCGCCTAAAATCGCTGATTGAGCCATTTCCTGAACCGTTACGTGAATATTTTTTGCTTTAATAGCCGAGTTTAACACAGAAATACTCGATGAAATAACTTCATTGGCTTTAAAAGGCGAGGCCATTACCTGAAACGTTCCTAATTGTGAACGCGACCACTTTAATAAGTTTTCCAATAATTCATAGCTTGTTCTAGCAGCATCAACACTTCCATGGATAAACGTTTCTACAAGAGAGTAGTCTTTTTCAGCAGAAGCCCGTTTAAGCTCTTCTAAAATCATCCAAACATTACCGATTGGTCCGCGCAAATCGTGAGAGATAATAGAAAACAACTTCACCTTGGTGGTATTCAATTCTTCAAGTCGGTCACGTTGTTCAGAAATTTGTTGATTCGCTTTTTCGAGTTTCTTACGACTCAGATTAATGAACCATGCAAACATCATAGCACCCACAAATCCAATAAAAACAGCAGAAATAATAATGCGTTGATTCGCTACTTGTTGCTCATATGCAGCATCTCGTAACGCTTGTTCATTCTTTAATGCAAGGGTTTGTTTATCAAACTCATATTTGGCTTGCATAAATTGTGTTTTACTTTTCACATCCTGATTAAACAAACTATCTGAAATCTGTTTATGTGTTTTAAAATGTTTAAGTGCAGCCAACCCATTTTGCTGAGCTTCATAAATTCTACTCAGGGTTTCATTACAGTCACTTAATTTGGTAATACTTTGAGTGGCAAGCGCATCATCTAAAGCTTTTTTAGCGAAAGTCAATGCTTGGGAAAGAGCTCCCTTGTGTAAATAATACTCTGCCCAACCTTGATTGACCCAAACTTGAAGCTCTCGAACCCCCATTTTTTTATTCAAATCTTCTGCTTGCTCAAGATATCGTTTACTTAAGTTTGCATTTCCCATTTTGATATGAGTCCATGCTAAATTATTGGCTGCAACAGCAATATCGAACACATTGCCCATTACAGCTGATTCGGCATAGGTATCTTCATAATAAGCAAGGGCTTGTTCGTAATTTCCTAAACCATATTGTATAGTAGCCAAGTTATTTTTTGCATTGATGGCGTTGGTTACATCATCTATGGATTCGAACTCTTTAACAGCGCGTTCAAAAGCTCTTATGGCATTTTCTTCATCTTTGATGTATTGATAAATAAATCCCACTGTGTTATAAGCCGTTCCAACCAGAATAGGATGACCATGGGCTTCCGCTTCCAACTGTGTTTGTAAGCCTAAATCAAGTGCTTCAGCAAATTTTCCACGAAAGGCAGTTAAATTCACTTTATTGAGTTTTGCCTGAATGAGTCCAAACCGATGCCCAAATGTTTCAGCAAATTCAAAAGCTTTACGATTTAAGGATTCTGCTGAATCTAAGTTCAGATAAAGATAGTTGGTGGTTAGCAGGTTTAATTTTACCATGCCGGCACTATCCACTCCGGAAGCAGATTGCGCTAAAATCTGATTCACTTCTAGTTTTAGTGAATCAAAACGTTGTGTGGGTTGGGCATATACAGAACCGGTAAAAACAAGCATTAAAAACAGCCAAATTTTTTTACTCATATCAAGCATATCTGGTGAATTTTTGACTAAGATTATCATTAAGATAAGTAATGAACAGCTTTAAACAACGATGGGATGTACCGTGTTTTGAGAAATGGCGAATATTTGGTCACCTTGTTGTGGAAAAATGCGTTCTCCTCCTTTAAAGCTTCCGAATGCAGGTAAAATGATATGCTTTTTTTGAATCCACAAACAGGCCACACTCAATTTTTGACGACCTCTACCTTGCAAAAGCACTTTAGGATGAACGTGACCGCTAAAATGGGGAAGTTCAGCATGTGGACTCGCAACGAGTTCCAAACGTTCGGTATCCGGATGAAACTCAAACATAGGTTCATGCATAGTCTGCAAATCATGGATAAATCCAAATGAATGCATACAAATATGGTTGGGTAGCACGGTTATATTCATTTTTTGATACCAATCCTTATCCAAAATGTCGTGGTTTCCCGGAATCAGATACCATGGAATCGGATTGTTCTGTCTCCAAGCTACAATTTCCCATACTTCGGAATTGGCGTTAGAATGAAGGGCATCACCTAACATAAAACAGCGCTCCGCATTGGTGAAATCAATGCTTTGCTCCAATAAAAGTAAATCTTCACGATTGATAAAACCGGGAACAGGAATCCCATGTTTTCTAAAGTGACCACTTTTTGCCAGATGCAAATCGGAAAGGAGTAAGGCTTTCAGGCGAGGCCAAAAAACAGCCCCGCTTGAAAGGATTAAAAAAGATTCGGACTGAATGTGAAAACTAGCAGAATCCATCAGATGACCGATTTAAAACTAAGCGTTGATTCTCGTTCACTCACCAACTCGTTTAAGTACCTCTTGTGTTAGCTCGTCACTTATCCAAATTCCCTGTGTCTTTAACTGACTTAAAATAGGAGAAAGTACTCTGATGTAACCTTTTGATTTTGCTTTGATAAGAACCCCAAGTGTTCCAGTGATGGATAAATGGGCCTGTTTTGCATGAAATCTACCTTTTTTTTCATCAAGTATGAGTAAATCGGCAGGTATTTCTTTGGCTAGTAGAATAGCCTCCGCTTCACCTTCATCCAGATCAGGAAATGTTGTAATCGCATTTGTAGTGCTGATTTCTCTAATTTGAATCCAATCTAATTTCGCTAAATCCTGATAATAATCTTTGTGTTTTCCGCTTTCAATTTCACGATATACAGCCAAAGGAATCCAAATAGTTTGATACAATTCCTTAAGTAGATGTAGAGATTTTATTGTTAAAAGCGAAAGGATTGGTGTTGTATTTGAAACAACATTAAGCATTTAAAACATCGTCATTCAGTTCAGAAACATCATGTTGTCCGAATAGGGAAACCTTATACGTTCCCAGTAGATCCAAAAAATCCAAACGTGAAATCCCCAAAGTTTTAGCAGCTATTCCAGAAGATATTTTTCCTAATTCATACAATTTTACTAAGGAACTTGTCTTTATTTCGCGTTCAAAGTCTTTCGCGCTCATTTTTAAGGAGTTGGCTAACGACTCGGGATATTCTATACGAATTACTTTTTCCATGTTGCTACTCACGTTTAAGCTTTAAATGTAAGAAAACGAAAAGAAAGTCGGGTATAGTTGCCACTTTCTTTTTCAATGTTGAGCTCAAAAGGAGAGAGGTGAGTTCTAATGAACAAAAGTCTTAGCTCACCTCTATGTTTTACTCTTCCTCAGGTGCGTTTTTCCAGTGCATCAACAAGGTGTAAGCACCTTGAGTAACATAGGATTTTTCAGGGTCTATCGTTCCTGAAATTTCAATAAATCCTGCATCTTGTATTCCCGGCTGAACTTCATGCGCTTTAAATTCGGTTTCGCTTACTTGTTCAAACACATAATACACCGCGCCAAACTGTACAACAGCATCGTTGGGTAAACTTAGACCTTGATGTAAACCGCCATGAATGGAAACATTCATAAACAAACCGGGAATGAGTTCGGCATGAAACGTATCAAAATGAGCGTGAACTTCAACCATGCGTTGTGCATCTAACTGCTTGCCTATCAACAAAATGTGTCCTGTGTACTCTTTTCCGGGATAAGCAGGTGAGCTTGCCGTAAATTCCAGACCTTCTCGCATTAGCCCTAAATCCGATTCCAGAATTTGCATATTCAAATGGATATCATCGGGATTGATAAGCTCAACAATGGGTTTGTCAGGCTGAACAAAATCGCCCTGAGTAACCCAAACAGAACTAACATACCCACTAACCGGGGCGTGTAGTACCAACTCACTTTGAATGGTTTCTGCGGTAAGGGACTCCGGTTTAAATCCCATTAATTCCAAACGCTTTTTAATACTTTGATATCGAGCTTTTTGAGACTCAACTTCTGATTTAACTTGCAGATATTGTTTTTCACTAACGGCTTGAGCTTCATATAAATCCGATATTCGCTTAAACTCAGCTTCTGCTACTTCCAGTTGAGCTTTTTGAATTAAATAATTCTCTTGCATTTCAATGTAGCTGATGTGGGTGAGTCGCACCAATGCCTGACCTTTTTTTACCAAACTTCCGGGAAGTAAGTCTATGTACGAAATCTGTCCGCCCATTGCTACTGATACAGACAAACGGTGATCGGGTGGAAGGTCAATAGTTCCCACAACGTTTAACGTTTTACCCAACTCACGGATTTCCGGTTGCTGAGTCTGAATTCCTGCATGTTGAAGTTGCTGTTCTGACAGCACAATATGCGGAGTGTCCACTGTTTCTTCTTGTATCGCAGGTTCGTTTTTAGATGAACAAGCCGAAAATGATACAAGGCTTATCATCAATAAAATAAAATACGTGTTATTCATAGATAAACTCCTTGGTGCCAATTAAATAGGCTAAATCAGCACTTGTTTTTGAAAATTGTAATAGGGTTTGGTAATACAGTTGATAGGAATCGGATAATTGCCGAGCTAAAACCATGGATTCGGATAGCGTTATGTGTCCTGCATTAAACTGTGCGAGTACATTGATTCGCGATAGCTCCATTTCAGGTTTTACCTTCGATTCCAGATGTTGAACTTGTCGATACAACAGGTTATAGGTTTCTAAAACGCGTTCTTGTTCTTTCGTAAATTGAAAGACTTGCTCTTGTTCGTTTAATTCCTGCACTTTTAAGGCGCGATTGGCACGTTTTACTTCGTTAGAGGTGGCCCCAAAGAATAAGGGAACCTGAACGCCTACCAAAAACGATGTAAATCGGTCATTTGATGTAAGTGCATTCCCATTAGCATCAGGCGTACCGATAAAAGTCATTGAATAAACCCCTAATCGTAAATTAGGATACCACTGCGAAACCCGTTGATTGCGTTGAGCTTGTAGCAAACCGGTTTCGTTTTTTACTTGTTCCAAATACGGATGACTCATCGATACAGCTGTTGCCATAGGTTTGCGAATCGGGTACAAACGGGTATGGGTTAAGGTTGGAATGGCATCAAGCTGTAAGAGCACGCTAAGTTCTTGTTGCGCATTCCGATACAGGATTTCCACTTGCTGAAGTTCTGTTCGAACCTGTTCTCGCATAAGGAAAGACGCGGCACGTTCTTGCGCATTTATAGCCCCTGCATCAAATTGAATCTGTACTTTGGCAGAGAGTGAATCGAGCGTGTGCATCCACGTGTTCAATTCGTTTTTGTAGCTATCAAGAATAACCAATTGATAAAAAACGTGTTGTAGGTGTGCTTCCAATCGTTGTTTTAACAAGTTGGTTTCGGTTTTACTCAAGGTTACTTTGGCTTCACCGATTTCTTGTTGCGCCATATAGGTTAGCGGAAAAGCCAATTGTTGTTCAATGCCCAATCGAGTGTCACTTTCAAACGTGTTAAACTGACCAATTTCTGCATTGAACTCCGTTTTGGGGATGTTCCATGCCGTTTTGGATTCGAATCGGGCGGCTTCGAGACGTAATTCTTGCTGTTTAATACTCAAATTTTGAGATTGCAACTGCTGTAAAGCATCAGAAAAACTCAACTTTTCCTGAGCTTGAATTTCCTGCGCACCCAGTAGAATAAGGAACGGTATCAAGACTTTAATTTTGGCCAACATAGGATAGTTTTCTTCAAATTCGCGACTTTCAAATACGGTATAGAGCGCAGGAAGTACAAACAAGGTTAAGAAGGTAGCTACAATTAAACCTCCAATTACCACAGTTGCGAGAGGGCGTTGCACTTCAGCACCTGCACCGTTACTTAACGCCATGGGTAAAAAGCCCAAAGACGCTACGGCAGCCGTCATTAAAACCGGACGCAAGCGCACTTTTGTGCCTTGAATCACAATGCGTTTTACATCTTTATAACCGGATTCTTTCAACCGTGAAAACTCGGCTATCAAGACAATTCCATTTAAAACGGCCACACCGAACAAGGCAATAAATCCAATTCCTGCGGATATTGAAAAGGGCATTCCCCGCGTAAATAGGGCAAAGATACCACCCATAGCGGATAATGGAATGGCTGTGTAAATCAACAAACCTTTTCGAATGGAACCAAACGCAAAGTAGAGAAGCAAGAAAATAAGTCCAAGGGCAACGGGTACAGCAATCGCCAAGCGCCATTTTGCGGCTTCCAGGTTTTCGAAAGCGCCACCGTAGGTAATGTAATATCCGGCAGGCAGATTGAGTTTGGTGTCAGCTGCTGTTTGCAAGTCGGTAACAATACTTTGTACGTCGCGACCGCGAACATTAAATCCAACCACGATGCGACGTTTGGCATCTTCCCGCTGAATTTGATTCGGACCTACCTCAATCTGAACATCCGCAACAGCCTGTAATGGAATTTGTGAACCGTTTGCAAGTGGAATCAAGAGTTGATGGATATCCTCAATCGAACTACGTTTTTCTTCTTTGATTTTTACGATGAGATCAAAGCGTCGTTCACCTTCATAAATCATACCGGCAGAGGAACCTGCCAACGCCGCTTCCACCAGTTCATTGACGTCTGAAACGGCAAGTTGATAACGAACAAGGGCCTCTCTCTC
>CAZIQX010000178.1:0-340 GCA_964541325.1 uncultured Chitinophagales bacterium
TATATAAACTTTTGGAGTTTTAATTAGTCGTTTTTTTGTATTTCCATTCCAAGGCTGTAATTGCTTCACCATAAATGTGGCTTCAAGTAAGTCTATATAATTTCTTACACTTGTATGACTTAGACCAAGTGATTCACCAAACCTGCTTAAATTTAGTGTTTGTCCGTTTGAATGAGCTAACATTTGCCACAGTTTTCGCATAGTTACCGCTGAAATCCCTGAAAAAAACTTTAAATCTTTCTCTAAAAAAGTTCCAATAAAATCTTGTCTCCATTCATTTGATAGAAAATCACTTTCAGCAAAAAAGCTGTTCGGAAATCCTCCTCTGAATAAATAATTC
>CAZIQX010000178.1:350-634 GCA_964541325.1 uncultured Chitinophagales bacterium
ATAAAAAAGGAGTTAGGCGTTTGTAACTGATTCTACCTGCTAAGGACTCCGAACTTTGCTGAACTAATTCTCTAGAAGCTGAACCTAATAGTAAAAAGCGGCCCGGACGTCTATTTTCATCAACCAAGCTTCGAAGTATTGGATATAAATCCGGCCGATATTGCACTTCATCAATACAAACGGTTCTATCTTCTTGTGATTTCAAAAAAAGCTCAGGATCTGTGAGTTTAGCTAAGTCGGAAGGTCTTTCTAAATCCAGATAAATTGAGTTTGGAATAGTTTTT
>CAZIQX010000178.1:644-5444 GCA_964541325.1 uncultured Chitinophagales bacterium
TTAAACTACGGACTTCAAGACATGCATCGCTTCATCAATTTGAGCTGATGTTGTGTATGGCGCAGGACCCAAACGCAGGATTTCACCTCGGGCATCGGTAAATACACCTTTTGTTAAAAGCTTTTTCTGAAGTTCAACGGCGTCAGATGCACGGAGAGTTACGAATCCTGCACGATGTTCTTCAGGTTGATGATGTGCTAAATTAATGCGGCTTTCAGGAAAATTCAGATCTGCAAAGGCATCTCGGAGTTCTGTAACTCGGCGTCGGTACAGTGTTGATAACACATCTTGTTTTAATCCCTGCTCTTCAAAAAAATGGACCACTTTCGAAGCCCGGTAGGCTGATGAAGGATCAAAAGTTGCACCGGCAAATTTCATCTCATCATCATACTGAATTGTGTACTCACTTTTTTTAAGCTTTAAGGTGGAGAAAGAAGCAAACCATCCGGTTAAACTAGGGTTTAACGAACAATTTGATGGGTATCGTAAAAAGCAATTCCCCTCACCCCATTGCAGGTATTTATAGCCTCCGATAAACCAATACACGTTTTCGAAGGCTGTTCCGCCGATCGTTTCAGGAAGAACATTCGTTCCATGATAATCATCAATAAGCATTGGGATACCAAAAGACACACACTTTTCAGCAAGTGACAACAGATTTTGAAGCTTTAATCCCGACTCAAAAAATACGCGTGATACAATTACGGCTTTGGTATCGGGATGAATTGCCGCATACAAACGTTCGTCACTTGTTTGATAATCTGATGTATCCACCCAATTGATATGAACGCCAATTTCCTCCAAAGCTTTAAGCTGACGAAAAACCGAGTAAAACTCTCCACCTGTGGTTACAATTTCATCACCGTCTTTTAAATTCAAGGCTGATAACCACTTTATCAGTAAATCATGCGTACTTGAGGCAGGTGTGTATTTCCCGTTCGGGTCTTTGTACCAATTTCTTAAATAATTTCTTAGTACATCAATTCGCTCAAACGCCTTACCCCATTTTTCATCTACGAGTTCGGCTGCATCGTGATAACATTCCAATAACCCTTGTTTTGCCACATTCGGCCACGCTTGATGGGAATGACCGGTAAAAAGCAGGCGATTAGCCACATTAAAATCAGAATAATGCGGATGAAGGTGCATGGCGAAATCGTTGAGATTCATAGGGTATTAATTTTCTTTTGGGCTTGCTTAGGACTAACAGTTCCGAATGCGTTCGGAACTGTTAGTCCTGTTGGTTTAAAATCGTGTTCGTACTTCCCATAAATCTGGAAAAACAAAATGGTGCAACGTGTTTTTAAGATATTTGACGCCATCGCTACCGCCGGTTCCCATTTTATTACCAATTGTACGTTCCACCATTTTCACATGACGATAACGCCATTCCTGTAACCCTTCATCAAAATCTACGAGAAGTTCGCAAAGTAAGCCGATTTCATCGCGTTCTTGTAAAATGGTGAATATCACGTCTTGCGTTTCCATGCTCGGATTGAACATCAATCCACTTTCATTTTCTCGAACAGGGGTCGGTACATCGAACCCTTTTTGCTGTAAAAGTTTGATGAAAGACTCCCAAATCGTAGATTCTTCGGTGCGCTTTTTTAAGGTTTGATAAGCGGCACTGTGTTCTTCATGTAAACTGAACATACGTTTGTGGCGTAAGCCAAGTAAAATTTCTAACTCCCTAAACTGAACAGATTGAAACCCCGATGCCGATTCCAAAAATTTTCTGAACGATGCAAACGATAACGGGGTCATGGTTTCGAGGATATCGTTTTGTCCTACAAGGGTTTTCATGATTACAAGAATACGACGTAAGGTTTTGATAGCCGCCCATGATTTTCCTGTTTCAAACTGATTTCTTAGTAAATCAATCTCATGCAAAATCTGCTTGAACCAGAGTTCATAGGTTTGATGTATGATGATAAAAAGTAACTCATCGTGCTGAGGTGGATTCGACTTAAGTTCCTGTAATTCAAGAAGTTCGTCAACTTTTAAGTACGATGTGTAGGTAAGTGCCATTCTTGTTCCTGATTCTATTACTTTTCAACCAATTTTAAATCTTTATTTAATTCTTTGTCCTTCGAAGTTCTCCAAATAAATTGATCTAAAAAGTAGTGCTGTAAAGCAAATCCAATTAAAATACCTTGAAACAACTTATCTGCCCCCATATCAGCGAAGAGCATTTTTTCACTTGAAATGTAAAAGGGGAAACACCCCGGATGAACTTCAATGGAACAGCCAAGCAATCTCACTAAAACGCCCATAAACACAGCGCAACAAATAAATACAGCCAAATTTTTTGAGATTTTTGCTGCAATTCCAAAACGAGAAGCATCTACCCCTTCTTTGTGATATCTGTTTTTGTGATGAAACCAAACGATAGCATGGTATTGCAAATCGTGAAAAATGGTTACAAAGGCTCCAAATGCAAAAAAACCTGTTGCTAAGGCTGCTTCTGAATAACAAATAAAAATATGAAGTGGCACAACTGCTAATAAAAACAATACTTTTGCCCCATTGATAATTTCGCCTTTCGATTTTAGATAAGCTTGGCGAGCAATAAATATAACCGTTAGTACAGCTAACAAGCTCATTGTAAGATTGGCAATCGAATCTGAAATAAACAGATTAGATTCGTTTATTCCCACCAATCCTCGAGTTTCGGGATGACGCGTCACAAAAACCACAAACGGTAATAATAAACCACCATACAACATGGCACTGTCCAAGCGAAAATCCAAACGGTTTATTTCTCCCATTTTCTTTTTGTACAAAGCCATAAATCCATAATGTTGACGTACTACATGCCAATACGCCCACAAGCCAAAAAATGCCGCAAAAATGGTCCATGGAAGCACATAATTTGAACTACCAGCGTTGTACATCATGTAAGAAATCCCCAAAGTTATCGGGCCAACAAAAAACCAAGCCGTACTTCCAAGTAATAATTTCTTTCTGCGCGAAAATTCTTCCTTATCTAAAAAAGTTCTGGAATAAGTTCCAAAAAAGTGAGGCGTGTCAATCAGAGTCACCCAAATAAACCAAATGCTAATCATATCCCAACCAAGGCCTGCATTTAAAAAAAGGAGAAAATAGCCGGATAAGGCCCCACCGATAAACCAAATCAAATCGGTTTTCTTGTTGATGATCCACGGAAAATGAATGGACGAAGCTTGACTCATAGAAACACTTGTTAGAGAATCAGAATTGATGCGAATATAGAAAATTTGGCGTACTGATTAACTGATTGGAACGTAAAAGTGCTTCCCAAGCTCTAGGTGGTATTAATCACGTCTTCTCATCTTTTCTGTTCTCAACTTAAAACTCTTTCGATGATAGTTGGTTATTCCGCATTTTTCTAATCCTGCATAGTGGTCTTTAGTCGGGTATCCCACATTTGAAGCCCAGTTGTATTCCGGAAATTCATCATGTAACCGTTTCATCAAATCATCACGATAAACCTTTGCGACTATCGAAGCAGCGGCAATCGAAGCACTTCGGTCGTCCCCTTTTACTAAACACTGATGCGGATAAAGTGTTGCTAAATAACGATTTCCATCAATTAACAGATAATCCGGTGATGGTATAGCTGAATCAACGCATTGTTCCATAGTTAGTAAGGAGGCCCATAAAATGTTTTTTTCATCAATGAGTTGAATTGAACCTTCTTTAATTATGTAGTACTCTGCATCTTGTTTGATTTCTTCCGCTAGAGACTCACGTTGTGACTCAGTTAATTGTTTACTGTCTTTTAAAAGAGGGTGATAATATCCAACCGGAAAAATTACACCTGCAGCTACAACCGGTCCGGCTAGACAACCACGTCCCACTTCATCAAGCCCCATAATACGTTTATATCCTTCACTCCATAATTGTCTTTCAAAAAGAAATCGATCTTGCACTACTTTTACAGATTTTTGCCTGATTGATCTTTAATCCGGTAATGAAATTTTTCCTAACATAACCTGTTTTGGAATCCCGGATTTTTTTGGGCTGATGAGCGCCATTCCCAAATACGTTTGAAAAGCCAACCAACAGAAAAGTACAGCTTCTTTAGAATCGGCTGATATGCCTAGTTCGTCGAATGGAGCTATTACGGTCTCAGGCAAGTATTTCGCCATCATTGAAATTAACGTGCGGTTTGATGCGCCACCACCACTCACATAAACAGAGGCATCTTCTGTACCAACCAACTGTTTTACTGCAATAGCAACTGATTTTGCGGTTAATGCCGTCATCGTAGCAATTCTATCAAAATGATTTAAATGAGCGGTAAATTTCATCATCCAATCCCGATTAAATAATTCCGGACCCGTTGATTTTGGAAAACTCTTTTTAAAGAATGGTTCACGTAAGCAGACCTCTAAAATATCAGTATGCACTTGCCCTTTTGTGGCTAATTCCCCGTTCACATCCATTTTTAGAGATGAATCGTACTCCTGCACGGCGAGGTCGATGAGTTTATTAGCCGGCCCGGTATCTGAGGTAACTACAGAATCAATACCTGCGTTAGCCGGAAGCCAGGTTAAATTAGCCATCCCTCCTAAGTTCAATAAAATTCGATGTTGAATCGGTGATGAAAATAAAGCAAAATCACCATAAACGACTAAAGGTGCGCCTTCTCCACCTGCTGCTATATGTTTTTGGCGAAAATCAGAAATCGTTAGAATTCCTAACTTTCTTGCTATATGATCCGAATCGATTAATTGAAGTGTTGCGGCTTTTCCATCAGGTGAATGATGCGAAGGTAAATGGTAAATAGTATGTCCGTGAGAACCAATAAAATCTATC
>CAZIQX010000178.1:5454-7216 GCA_964541325.1 uncultured Chitinophagales bacterium
GCGATTTTAAGCGTTGTTGTAATTGCATCAGCGAAAAATTCTGCTCCTTTTCTATTCAAATAGGTAAGGTCGGCTAACGAAACTTGTTGAACAGATGTACAACTTCTTAAGAGCTGTTCTAATTCGGCAGGCCAGGCAACTGTATTAAAGTGAAGCAATCGCGGATGATATTCTCTGCTTAAATCAAATGCACAAATCGCAATATCGAGTCCATCGAGCGATGTGCCTGACATCAATCCAATTCCTAAGTAAGACTCTTTAAATTCAGTTGTAGATAAAACAGGACGCATACGATTTGTTTAAAAATTGGGTGAGTTTACACAGACTTTCAAACAAGGTAAAAGAAAAACTGTATTCCATTGTGGAACACCGTAACTTTTCGAGTCAAAATTGATGAATTATGGAAATAACAATCACCACTCCGGCACTTCTCTTTCCAGCCATTTCGCTACTACTTTTAGCTTACACCAATCGTTTCCTTACGATTGCCAATTTAATCCGCACCTTACATGAAAAGTACAAAACGAACCCCATTGAGCAGTATTTGAACCAAATTCAAAGTCTTCGTAAACGTGTTTATTTGATTAAACATATGCAAACGTTGGGCATCTCATCCTTGCTTGTTAGTGTGATTTGCATGTTGGCGCTTTTTGGTGGATTTGTACTTACGGGTAAAATTTTATTGGCAATAAGCTTACTATTATTAGCCATTTCATTGGTTTTAACCATTCAAGAAATTATGATTTCTGTTCAAGCGTTAGAAATTCAGTTATCAGATATGAAAAAAAATGAGTAAAAAAAGCGAAACTAGAGGAACACCCATCAATTATCGCTTCTGCTTTTTCTTCTCGTTTACCAGATAGTTGATGTACAAAAATTCAATAGCGAGGGCTTCAAAACCTTTCCATGTTGAAATGAGATTGAGAAATTCCGCATCACTGATTTCATCGGGATTGGCACCATAACTGTAAGCTATCCAACGTCTTAATCCTTTTTCGATTCCTTTGTCTTTGTTGGATGGAAATACGGCATCTGTTCGAGAGCGAAAGATCATTAAATCTTGCGCCGAGGTTGGACCAATTCCGCGAACTTGTGTAATTCGATCGTAATAATGCTGTGGCGGACACACTTCCAATTGATGCATATCTAAGCTTCCGGAAACAATTTCATTAGCTAAGCCTACTACGTACTCTCCTTTGCGCAAGGATAAACCGTATTTTTTCATGTTTTGCGGATCGGCGCTCATTAATTGATGCGGGGTTGGCCAACTTGCTACCAATCCGTCTTCATGTGAAATCATAGTTCCGTAGCCTGAACGAACACCATACACCATTTTTTTGGCTGTTGGTTTATGTGAAATTTGTGTTTGAATAATCCGGTTGATGGCATCTTCAAACACATTGGCACGAGTTATTCGTTTAAAACCATAAAAATCGAGCATGAGAGGACCAAGAACAGGGTCGGATTGAGCCTGATTCATAAGTGGTTTTAAATCAATTTCAGTACCCAATATTCGCTTTAAAGCGAGGTTTGCTACATCAATTTCAGACTTGGTTAAATCCGCAAAGGTTTTGATTTCAAATACAGGTTTTTCCGGATCTCCATTAAATAAAATGTTTACCACAATATCCTTCTCACCTACTTTTAAAGGTCGAATGAAGCCTTTATCTGCTATGGTCTCAATCTGATGCTCAAAGTCGAAGTAATCATCGGCATCTAAACAAAGAAAAAAATCGTGAGGAGGTGTGGATGTTAATTGCCA
>CAZIQX010000179.1:0-617 GCA_964541325.1 uncultured Chitinophagales bacterium
GAGCCGTTATGGGACGTTGGAGACCTACAACCAAAGAATGGATTTGGGAATATGAACTCAATGGTGGTGGCAATTTTAGTATCCGCTACCCCCAAATCGAAAACAACATCGTTTATTCCGGTCTTACCAATGCAGGTTTCATAGCCATAGACGCCACCACAGGCCAAGAAATCTGGAAAACGATTAAAACAGGTTTAATAACTGGCTTCCATGTACTTACACCCGATACGATTTTTGCTCAAGCAAGAAATCGTGTATATGCACTAAATCGTCATACGGGAGAATTACTATGGGAAACTACTCCCATGGGCATTTCCGAAAGCACTCGAATTCACTACAAAAACGGTTACGTCTATTGGTGCCATAATAACGGCATTTTTATTTATGATGCCAAAGACGGTAAACAAGTGCATTATCAGCGTCATGAATATGGCGGTTACATCTGGACTTCCACCATGGCCGAAGATCGCTTACTTGTGCAAACGAGTACCCATTTGCTCGCTTATGAATTGTTTAATCCTGAGGATTGATTCTTTTCGAAAGTGGACATTGTTCTGTAAGTTTGATTAATCATCTTAATCGAATTCCTGTGTCCACTTTTTCCATTTTATTTACTT
>CAZIQX010000179.1:627-5350 GCA_964541325.1 uncultured Chitinophagales bacterium
CTGTTGGTCGCCGTGTTGATTTTATTCAGCAAATTCGGGCTCGTTTACCCCAATCCGTACGCATCATTTGTGCGGATTCTTCATCCGATGCACCTGCACTATCTTTTGGTGGCGCCTCCGCCACCCTCCCACCTGTTACTCAAGACGATTTCCCCGGACGTTTACTCGATTTGTGTCAGGCAGAACGTGTTTCCGTAGTTGTTCCACTCATCGATACCGAGTTGCCGATTTATGCACAAATCAAAGCTGAAATGCATTTATTCGGTGTTCACATCGTGGTAAGCGATAAAACAACCATCGATTTATGCCGTGATAAACTCAGCTTCGGTTATTTCCTTCAGGAAAAAGGAATTCAAACCCCACGAATTATTGATTTGGCAGAAACTCAAATTCCCAAAGAGATTTGTCTTCGTGAACGTTTTGGCAGCCGAAGTGTGGGCATGAGAAAAATCAGCTCAAAAGAAGTGGAATTGTGGATTCGAAAACGTGATAAAGTCCTCACCGAATGGGTGTATGGAACAGAGTACACCGTGGATGCACTAATCGAAAAAGACGGGAGTATTTCGATTTTGGTTCCTCGGAAACGGGTGCTTGTCCGCGATGGAGAATCAATAATCGGCGAAACCGTAGAACACGATGCGATTCAACAATTGGCGTATCAAGTATTTACGGCTGTTCCGGGTTTATATGGACCCGTTAGTTTACAATTGATTGAATCGGGAAGTGATTTGTACGTGACTGAACTAAATGCGCGATTTGCCGGAGGAATCACACTTAGTTTAGCAGCCGGCGCTGCCTTTCCGGAGTGGTTGGGGGCTTTGGTTCATAACGAAAAGTTGAAAGAATATCCTAGCTGGAATACAGGCAAAAAAATGTACCGTTATTTAATGGGTAAATATAGTTAAGTGAGAAATGAGACACCGAAGGTGCCGCGAAGCGAAATGAGAAGTGAGAAGTGAGAAGTGAGAAGTGAGAAGTGAGATGTGAGATGTGAGAAGTGAGATGTGAGAAGTGAGAAGTGAGAAGTGAGAAATGAGAAATGAGAAGTGAGAAGTGAGAAATGAGATGTGAGATGTGAGATGTGAGATGTGAGATGTGAGATGTGAGAAAAAAAATTTAAAGTTTCAAATTCATAATTATTAATTATTTATCGCAAATACATATTTCATACTTTTTATAAAAAAACACTTTCAAGAAACAGTAAACAACTAAAATCTTTCAAAGCTACCCACTTTATACCTTTAAACCTCTCCTAATACCTAATACCTTACACCTTTTAAAAAAAAGCTATCTCTCGCAACTCGTTGAGCCACAAAAGCATCCTTTTCCAAAAAAAGTTTGAAGCAAAATTAAACTTCCAATAAACGCAAATAACGAATCTGACTCATTCCAGGCCATCCAGTATAAAACAAACCCGATAGCTAAGCCAAGCCACCGGGTCTTTATCCAACCTAAAAATGAAGGTAAAACATCTGTTTTCAATACAATTCCTCTTCTTCCATTTCAGCTTTATAGTAGTTTACTTCTAGCCAACTACCTGCATTGGCGCACTCAATTCCGCTACGTGAAAGAAAATAGGCGGCCTGTCCACTTCTGTTACCCGATGCGCAACATAGTAAAACCGGTTTTTCCATCTCTTCAAACTCGGAAAGTCGCTCCGAAACTTCATCTAAAGGGATATTTTTTGAACCGGGCGCGTGTCCACCAATGAATTCTCCATAGGTACGAACATCTACCAAAGTTCCTTTATTCGCCTTTATAAGCGCTGCTATATCCATCTTAATTGGTTTCTTTAGCTGATTCCTGTTTCTGTGCCAATTGTTTGGTTTGGAAAATGTTAAACGCCAATCCACCCATCAAAGAGCCATAAATGGTTGAGTTCACCGGGTCGGAGGTTATCGCACAAGTTCCGGAAATACATCCAATTTGTTGCCAATAAAAAAATCCACCGATAGCACCCAACGCAACTCCGATTATGGTAGTCAGGTTTTTTTTGAGGAAAGCTTGAATCATAGTGTTTTTAGTTTTTTTTAGTTTCGCAAGTACTTAGTCCAAAAGGCAAATACAAAGGACAAAAACTAACCAAAGAGGTTAATACAAAAACGGCGCTTAAAGCTACCAAAGTGATGCCAACGGCTCCTGTAATAACATCCATAAAGTATAAGGTTGTTAAAACAAGGGCTAAAACAATGCGCAAAACGCGGTCGAGAGTTCCCATGTTCTTTTTCATAGTGCTGATTCCTTTATCTGATTAAGGTGTGTGACAGACTTGTCGGATGTAATGTACAGTTTATCTTTGTGTAATGTCAGTAACCGAAGTCACATTGGAAAAAGGTTTTGCGGTAAGGCATACGGTTTAAGTTAATCATCTACTTTTCACTATTAAACCCATGCAACTTTACACCTTTTCATTTTGGGCAAGCCCCTCACTCGCAATTATTTTAAAAATATAGATTTAGTCTTCCTAAAACGACGCGAGCAACCGCTTATTCCGTTTCTAACCGCTCGTTCGGGTCAGGCTGCTACGGGGTCGTCGCCTACTCCTCCGTGCTCGCTTCGCTCGCACCAAGCCCTGCGCATCCTTCTTGCAACGGCTGATTGCTGATGACCTCAAAAATTCGAATTTCGAATTTCGAATTTCGAATTTTCCCTACTCCCTTCTCCTTATTCCTTAATCCAACTTTAAACCTTTAAACCTTTTCCATAACCACAATTTTATTTCTTCCTAAATGCACTAATCCTTGATGTTCCATTTGTTTGAGCAAACGAGAAACCACTTCTCTAGTACTTCCCAAATCATCCGCTAACTGTTGATGAGTAATCGCGATTTCATTTTTGCCTAAAAATTCTACTTTTTGCTTTAACAAACCCAGCAAGCGGTCATCCAATCGTTGAAATGCAATTGAATTCACCACATTCAACAATTCATCAAAACGTTTTTGATAAAGGGATAAAATATAATCGGTCCATTCAGGATACGTTTTCACCCACTCGTTCGCTTTTTCAGTTGGGATAAGTAATAACTCGGCTTCTTCATCAACTACAGCTCGAATTTTACTTTTTTCATGATGTAATCCTCCCAAAACGGACATAATGCAGCTTTCACCCGGACGAATGTAATAAATCAACAACTCTTTACCTTGTGCATCAGTACGGGAAACGCGAATAGAACCTGAAAGAAGAATCGGGATGGCTCGAATCAGCGATTTTTCCATCAACAATACGGTATCGGCTGGAACATGCTTCACCGAGCCTTCATCTTTGAGGCGCTTTAAAAACTGAGGATTAATTTTGGGTAATTCAGCTTGCATAAGCTAAGATAATGATAAAATGGGGTTCTTTACGGCGCAACCAAGCTCATTAATTGAGCACTAATTAAAGCACCGTATGTTCCTAAGGCATAACCTAATACTGCTAACAGCACGCCAACAGGTGCTAAAGACGGATTAAAAGCGGAAGCAACAATCGGGGCTGATGCTGCTCCACCAACGTTAGCCTGTGAACCAACTGCCATAAAAAATAATGGGGCTTTTATCCATTTTGCTACAATAATCATGAGTGATGCATGAATTATCATCCATGTTAAACCTACTAAAAACAAGCCTGGATTATTAAATATTGCCGTGACATCCATTTTCATTCCTATAGAAGCAACTAATACATAGAGCAATAAACTACCCAATCGTGACGCACCAACTCCTTCTAATTCACGTGCTTTAGTAAAGGAAATCACCAAACCAAGCGTAGTTGCAATCACCACAATCCAAAAGAATTTGCTGATTAACGTAGAAGTGTGAACATCCCAATTTATACTTGCCGCAAAGGCTTTAATTCCCGGAACAATATAATCAGCACCGAAATGCGCAACAGCAGTTGCCCCAAAACCTACGGCTAAAACAGTGGTAGTATCTGCTAATTTTGGCAATTTCATGATTCCAGCACGATAATCTTCTATTGATTTTTGAACATCTTCAATGGCAGTTGTATCGGATTTCAGCCATTTATCATACACTTGTGAACGTCCGGCAGCATACAACAGAAACCCCATCCAAATATTGGCAACAATAACATCAACCGTAACCATAGACGAAAAAACCACATCACTTACCTGAAAAACTTCTTTCATAGCGGTTTGATTTGCACCTCCACCAATCCAACTTCCTGCAATAGTAGCTAATCCACGCCAAACGGCATCAGGGCCAACTCCGCCCACAATATCAGGAGCAATAAAAGAGAAAAGTAACACCGTTAAAGGTCCACCAAGCATGATTCCTAAAGTACCGGTAAAAAACATAATCAGTGCTTTGGGACCCAATGAAATAATTCTTTTGAGATCAATACTAAGTGTTAACAAAACCAACGAAGTTGGAAGTAAATAATCCGCTGAAATTCGGTACAGCTTGGAGGCCTCACCCGAAATAATGCCTAACGTATTTAGCACAGATGGCAAAAAATAACATAGAAGTATGGAAGGTATGTAGGTATAGAACTTTTTAAAAATGGGTCGTTCAGAGGCACTTGTTTTAAAAACTAAAGCTAAAATTCCGAGTAAGATGCCCAAAACAACGGCATCATTGGTGATAAAGGCTTCCTTCATGCGATCAAAATGTGTGATTAATTACCTTTGCAAGATACGTTTTTTGAGTTAATAAGACGGCTTGAAGAATTGTAGTTAAAAACTAAATGCCAATTGAATAAAGACGCTAGTGCTAGATGGGTTGCT
>CAZIQX010000179.1:5360-7162 GCA_964541325.1 uncultured Chitinophagales bacterium
AAAATCTTTATAACTTCTGCTAATACCTAACACCTAACGACTTAAACCTTTTTCTAATACTCCCTACTCCTACTTTAAACCTTTACAACTTTAAACCTTTTAAAAAAAGCTCATACACCAAAGAGTACTTTCTCTTTACGAAGCCAGCCTGTTAAGCTAAATCGCTCACGTTTTGCCGGTAACACTTCGTGATATAAGCTTGCGCTTAAAAAGCAGACAAATTTTCCAAATGTGGGCTCAACATCAAAATAATCATCACTATTGGGTAAATAAACGCGTAATTGTCCACCGTATTCCGGTTTCCAATCTTTGTTTAAATACAATAAACAGGTTACAAAACGGTATGGTGTTTTATCAAATTGATCAAGATGTTTTTTATAAAAAGAGCCTTCGGGATAAACTGCAAAATGAGCTTCAAAATCATGCAACCCAAAATAAAATGCACGATTAACCTCAACTCTAAGTTCATCAATTATTTGCCAATATCGTTGTTGAGCATCAGTAAGATGGACCGAATCAAGCCAATGAATTTTATCGCTGCGAATTTCAGCTTTTAACTGTTCTGTTGTACCGTTACCAATTCGAGCTGAGCGATAATCTCCGTGGTTCCACAGTTGATGACCTTCTTCGTATAAATCCTGTGTAAGTTCTTGTGGGATAAAGTCTTCCGAAATGAAGTAATGCTTTTCGTAAAGTTGATCAATAAGCTGATTGATATCCATACGTTTATTTGATTTTCTCAATATTACGGGGAAAATCAATCCAAGTACTAGGTTAGAAACCCGGTTTGAAAAATAAATTTATTCGAAAAACTGAACGTTAAATGGACTCCTGTCTTGATGTCGTTTTATGGCTTTCTGTGACAATTTGAGGGCAATTATCAAGGATATAAAAGCGCCAATAAACATCCACTCATAGTTTTTTTCCATCAAAAAGAAATCGTAGGCCCCATGAAAGAGAATAGCAAGTGTAAGACCAGTAAACCGCAAGGAGAAACTATCCTTGCTAAACTTTGCCAAACCGGCAAAATAGCCCATCATTACCCCGAAAGTAGCATGTGCCGGAACCGCTGTAAACATTCGTAAGATAGCAACTGAAAATCCCAATTCTTGGACATACAATACATTTTCAAGTGTCGCAAAACCCATACTTACCATTACAGCATACATAATTCCATCAAAAGGCTCATTAAAATAAGGTTGAGCATAACTCCATTTTTTAAAAACCCAGTATTTGGATAACTCCTCACTAAATGCAACAGTTATAAAAGCATAGATAAATGTGGAAACCGTGGTTTGATTATCTGATAATCCCAGCCATTCGAAGAATTCTCCAAGTGCTACAGCGGGTATAATGGAAAATATCCCCCATAAAAAAGCCCCTAACAAGGCTGATTTTGGTTCTTTTTCGTGTTTATCGGCTTGATAAACGTACAAAATGATAGCTGCGCCAGGTGCGAGTGCTAATGCGGTAAGTACGAGGATGTTATCCATGAAATAAATTGCTGATTTTATTAACTAAAAGCTTTTGCAAATTAGAGGTGTTGATTTTTGAATAAATAAAGTAATCTCAATGTCACATTGAAATCAAATGTATGATCCAATAAATTTTCCATGATACACTTTTGTCTTTGAGGTCTAAATCAGAAATCAATACACAAAAAATCCCTGCAAGCTGATACAGAAGATACCGCGCAGCGGTTACTGACACCTTTACTCCTTTTGCTAAAACCTAAAACCTAACACCTAACGACTTATACCTTTTAAAAAATTATTTAAAAGCTGTACCTCACTTGTAAAGTC
>CAZIQX010000180.1:0-7131 GCA_964541325.1 uncultured Chitinophagales bacterium
TTAAAAGCACTCACAGCGCTGTGAGCACTGTGAGTGCTGTATGTGAGCATGAAAACATCCATGAGTGGTGCAACCCTTACATAAACGACTAACAGTCAGTACAATGACTGTTAGTCGGGTTAAAAGCACTCACAGCGCTGTGAGCACTGTGAGTGCTGTATGTGAGCATGAAAATAGGCATGAGTGGTGCAACCCTCCCATAAACGACTCACAGTCAGTACAATGACTGTGAGTCCTAGATGCCGTTTTGCAAAGGTATGACCTACATGCAGACCCTTATTTATGATCTAGAATTTCTTTATAGTTTCGGCTCATATTTAACTTTGTGCCATCTTTCATCACCACTAAATAATCCCCATGGAACCAGGGCTGCAACTCTTTAACTTTATTGATATTAACAACTGTTGAGCGATGTACTCTAAAAAATTGCTCCGGATCTAAATTACTCAACATATTGGTTAAAGTATCTCTCACCAATTGATGCTTACCATTCGAATGAATTTTCACATAATTCCCCGATGACTCCAAATACTCAATTTCATCGGTTTCAATAAAAAAAACCTTATCGGAGTTTTTTACCATAATACGTTTAACATAATTTTTCTTTGGTTGTAAGTCTTCAAGCATTTTAGCCACTTTAGCTTGTAAAAAATCCGTTTTTTTGTTCACAATAATTTGTTTTGCACGTTCAAGTGTGTCTAAAAACCGTTCATTTTCAAAGGGTTTTAACAAGTAATCCATAGCATGAACCTCAAACGCTTTTAAGGCAAATTCATCATAGGCCGTAACAAAAATAATAGCAGGGATGCGGCTGGGGCCAATGTTCTCAACGAGTTGAAAACCGGTCATTTCCGGCATTTGGATATCCACAAAAAGAATATCAGGGGTTTGCGATTCCATCACTTGAAGGGCTTCTTTTCCATTCGCACAAGTAGCTAAAACGTGCATACTAGAATCGGAATCTAACAATGATTTAATGCGTTTACGGGCTAAAGGTTCATCATCAACAATAATGCAGGTAAATGGGTGCATACTATCCTCAAGATTCAATAAATGGAAGTTTTATCTCAACAGTTAAGCCACCTAATGGCGACGGTTTCATCGAATACTCATGCCAATCGTATAAAATTTCGAGTCGGTTCATGGTATTGAGTACCCCAATTCCGGGTTCATGCTTCTGATGGTGAGTTGACAAACCCGGACCATTGTCCTCTACGGCTAAAATCAGGTTTTTGTTCAGCTTTCGTGCAGAAATTTTGATAATACCAAACGATGCGCTTTTTGAAATTCCATGTTTAATGGCATTTTCAATGGCGGGTTGTAAAATCATGGAAGGAACTACAGCCTGTTTGGCTACCTCTTCAATATCATAATATACTTTCAACCGGTCGGCAAATCGGGTTTGTTCTACGCCAAGATAGGCTTCAATAAATTGTAGTTCTTCTTTAAGGGATATTAATTGCCGCTCCAAATTCTCGTGGGAACGTTGCATGAGGCTTTTTAATCGGTATAAACTGTCCTTGGCCGACTGAACATGTTCATGCAATAAAGCGTGAATATTGTGAAGCGCATTAAACACAAAATGCGGTTGTATTTGCATCTTTAAGGCTTCCAACCGAACAATAGAAAGTTGTGACTCTAGGTCAATGGTGCGTAATTGAGCAATGCGGATATCTTCATAATAACTTACCAGATAAAAACCCGCAACAATACTCACATAAATAAACACATCAATGATGGTATAAAAGGTCATGTTGGCATTCATCATCCGAATAAACTCAAAATCGAACTCAAACACATCGTTATATCCGCGCAGGTATGCAATTAAGAGTATGTAAACGGCTGCATGAAGAATCATCACTAAAAAAGCGCTCAGAGCGTGAATTAAGCCATGTTTTATCCACAAAAAGGAACGAGAGCCAATGCCATGAAACGGATACGTACGAATCAGTTTTACAATGATGGGCACAAATAGCAAAAACAAGGTCCATAAAATGAAGGCACTTTCAATAAAGTTTATGAGCTCAACCGTACTGGAAAAATCATCTTTACGAACCAAATAACGGTCGTATGATTTAGTGATGGTTGTTAGTACAAGCATCAAATACGTTAAAAAACCAAACAAGAGTGCTTTTGAGGTGTACCGATGTAAACTCATGAATACAAATAATTTATCTCGTGAACATCGCTGGATTCATTAAATCGGTTGGTTAAGGCCGATACCTCTTGAATGGTTAAACGAATTTCTAAACTGCCTTGTGCATAGGACAAATTTAATTGGAAATGTTCGCCAATCTGTTGTTTTAGAGCTTGAACGATGAGTTGATACGGTTGCGAATGTAACAAAAAGTCCAGCGAGCGGCTGTCAACAATAGCACCCTTTAATGTAACAAGTAAATGAAGTTCCTGTGCGTGTTCATACACATTAAACTCAAACGCTTCAAGGGTTTTCATCACATCTGATTTATGATAAATCAACTCTTCCAGTAACAAAATTATGTAATTCGCGGATGGTGTTCGGTAAAGCGTTAGTTTTTCTTCTATTGATGACTCAAATGGTAGTGACTGTGAGACTCTAAATGCCAACAATTCGGCATATTTTTGTAATAGTAGTTGATTTTGTTCAACAGTGAGTAACTCCTGATTCATCTTTTTTAACTGCATGCGAATCAATTCACTTAAGCGATGAATAATGTGTTCGGCTTGCTCAGGATGTTCATCACATGCTTGAATGGCGGCATCAATGGAATTAATCATTAAATAGGGATGAATATTGGCATGGAGTTGTTCGCATTTTGTTCGCGTAATTTCTGCTCGTAAACGCGATTCTTCCAAATGTGTGTGATTTCGCTTGGTATACAATTGATAGGTGTAAAAACCAATCGCTAAAATGAGGTAATACAACAATCGGAGCTGGAAAAAAGCAATAAAATCGTAACGAATCCGACTCCATCCAAATTGATACACCTCGCCCCAATACCAATGATTGATAGCAACCTGAACCACATTATGAAAGGCAAATACACAGAGCGCTAGTGCAAGATGAATGGCAATCGTGGTCACCTTGGTTTGTTCATTTAATGGAAAACGATGAAGGGTATTAAAAATGATTGGGGTGGCAAGTATCCACGGACTAATACATAAAAATTCATAAAACCAGATGCTTCCAAATGGAATGGCCTCATTGGAACTTAACATCGTTCCGATAGTCATTAAACCCATCAGAAAGATGACTATAGCCCAAAATAGAGCGGATGCGATGTATAATTTTTTGAAATCGGAAACCATCTGACCAATTAATTAATCACCTAGATTGCTTAAAAAAGCCGCTTAACACCAACTGAATGTGACGAAACGGATTTTGAGCGTGTCCAAACGAGATTATCAGCAAAATGTTAAGTCCTATTTAAAAAACCTTGCCATAAACATAACATTTTAAACTTTTTAGTTTAATCGTTCTTTCTTATCCTACACAATGATAAACGAAAATTCCTCTACTCAATTTGCCCCAACTTTCGAAGTTCAACTCTGTAAAGATGGTTCCTCTACGGTATTTTCACAGCGGTTTCAGCAATGTTTTCACAATCCAAACGGAGCCTTAACAGAGAGTTTATATGTGTTTTTTGAGCAAGGCGGTATTTTAGAACTTCTTCGAAATAAAGGTGATATTTCCGTGCTTGAAATCGGATTTGGCACCGGTTTAAATGCGTGGATTCTGGCTGATTTTTTACACTCAAAAGTTCCTGATGGTAACGCGCGATTTTATTCGGTAGAAGCTTTTCCGATTGATATCGAAACAGCTTTGGCTTGTGGGTACTCTAAACTGATACGTTATCCGAATTTACCGGGCATAACTCGAAACGTATTTGAAAAATTACAAACTAAAGGTATGCACGAATTTGAACTCACCACACGCTATAGCTTACATGTTTTTTCCGGCTTGTTTGATGCCATGCCTCAACCTGCAGAAATTCCCGACGTTATTTTCTTTGATGCATTTTCCCCTGAAAAAAATGCAGATTTGTGGACGGTTGACGTATTTAAAAAACTCGCAGACTGGAGCTCTGAAAAGACCTTATTGACTACTTATTGCGCTTCGAGTCCGGCACGGGCGAATATGGCCGAAGCCGGTTGGCATTTATTAAAAGTACCGGGCGTTTTAGGAAAACGAGAGATTACCTTAGCGGCCTTAACACCCGAACGCCTACCTGAGGGAGTTGGAAAACCTGTAAATCGCGAGCGATTACTGGAACGAAGAAAATTGGGAGAGATTTGAGGAATGGGAATTAATTTACGCTCCAAATTTCTTTAATAATTCCTTTATCATATTGTATTAAATACGGTCTTGGAGTATCTCCATGCATGCTTAAATTTGAAGAGAATAAATAAAAGACGTCATTATCAATGGCAACCCAATGAGGAATAAACGGATTGTTAGTTTGCAAAAGTACTTCCCTTTTCTGAAGTGAGTCAATCAATTCAAATGTTCTTTTACCCCAATAAGCATATACTAATTTTTCGTTAATATAATCTGCATCAAATACACTATTCATACCTAAAAAAGAGTCTGTTACAGTGGTATCAATCAATGTTTTCCATTTTTTTAAAAGATTAAATCTGACATCAGTGAGCCATATTTCATCACCAAGAAATAACAATAGTTTATCAGAGTCAACATTTCGAACCTTTTTAATAGGATTTTGTGATTCAAAAATCAAACTAACATTTAAATCTTTATCCATTTTATACATATTGGGGTACTTAGCGAATAGCAAGTTGTTACTTTCGTCTATATAAAATCCCGCTTCACCGACTCTCCATTTATCCTCAATCCAACCCCAAACCTCCGACACGGTGTCATCAATTGACAATTTGAGAAGTCGAATTTTGAATTTGTCTTCAGTTTGCACAAATCGCCTTTCTATGATAAACATTTGATTAGATTTGTCAAATAGCATGAAATCACTTGCAGGAAATTGAGACTTCAATACAACTTTAGGTTTATTAGTCTTATCCCATTTCATGACACACGCATAATGATTTTTGTCACTTATTTCATCAATATATGGCCAGTATAAAGATCCATTGGAGAGAATCATATTCCCGGTTGGATGAGCAATAATTATGCTGCAAAGTGTAACTACAAGCTGAACTAAAAGTAATGTGAATCTAAGCATTCTTACTTGTAAGTGAGGGGGGAGACTCCCCCCTCTGTTCAAATTTAGTTTACGATAATTTTTGATACATTACCATTAACTTGAATTGGGTTAAAGGTTGTTTCATGGTCAGGAACTGGCCAGAAATGCAAATAATCATAATAAATGGTTGCATTTTGATCTAACTGTATAACATTAGGTGTATTAGGATTGTTGTCATCGTCAACTCTACGATACACCCACACATTATGAGCACCACTACCATCTGCTTCTGATTTCATTTCGCCTGAACGACGAAGATCATAAAATGCAACGCCTCGGGTAAACAATGCAGCTTTACGTTCCTTTTTGATATCTGCCCATGTGGCAGAACCTAATGGGG
Source organism: uncultured Chitinophagales bacterium (assembly GCA_964541325.1). Lineage (GTDB taxonomy): Bacteria > Bacteroidota > Rhodothermia > Balneolales > M1805 > M1805. Next base: position 5,539 of record CAZIQX010000180.1, read on the forward strand.
GTAGGTTCGCACCCTGTAACGTTCTAACTTGATCTACATAGCTTGCAGCGACAGCTGGATTCCCGAGAGCAAGTTCAGCCTCGGCCAATATCAACAAATTCTCTTCATAGGAAGCATAATACAACGGTGCTTCTAATGGTGTTACTGAAGCATATGGAACATCTGCTTGATAAATTGAATTTATATGAGGATTTGCAACACTATTGGCAAACGTTCCATTACCACCATGTAAATAAAAACTGTTCGTGAAACGTTGGTCTCCAGGTGTGTTAAATGCTTGAACTAATCTCGCTGATGCAACACTCCATCCATTATAAATTCGCCAAGGCAAGGTTATTGATTGCAAGTACGTAGCATCATCACTATCAGCAATTAAAGCATTACTTGTAGAGCTAATTCCATCCGTGGCATGTGTTTTAATTGCATTCCAATCTGAATTGGTTAATTCAGAACGTTCTTTAATTGATAGTAAGTTTCTTGCAATTAATGTGTGCGATACTTCTGCAAGTGCCACTCCAGATAATTGGTTTGGAAAAATTGCAGGAATAACATCATTACTTATAATATCAAAAGCAGGTGCATATTCAATGGCTAATTCAAACATTCGATTTGATTCAGCTATTACATCTTCATTTGATTTATAATCGTTATTTGTTTCCAAATACGTATCCAAGATTAAGCCTTGTTCATACAATAAACCAATTCTAGAATAAGAATACCCTTTCCAGAAATAAGCCCATGCTTTATAAGCGGAGTCTTTTTTGGCTGCGTTTCCAACAAATGTTACTCCATTTTCTAAGCTTCTTAAAATAAGATTGGCTTCGTTATTCCATCCATAAGCAGTTTGCCATTCATACTGAACTCCACCACCTCTTGCATCTTCGCGTGTATTAATAAAATTAATCCAATCCGTTTGGGTACGACCTGTTGTGGAGTTAGCAGCCGGAGTTACTTGTGTACCATCGCTAAATGCAACTTTTTCTACAGCCAAAGAGGTATTTAAAAAGTTAAAATTAACCCATGGAGCAACAAGGTTATCACCCATCATTTCATGATATTGCCATACCACCCATTCAAAAAAGCCACCACCAACTTGCCATATACCAAGGGCAACTCGTTTTAAGCCTTCTTCTTTTAAAACGGTATCAGGTGTCGGACTGTTAGGGTTCACTTGATTTAGATTATAATCGCATGCAGAAATGATTATACTTGATAGCATCAACCATTTCAAAATGCCTTTTTTAAAGAAGTTTTTCATGTTCTATTTCCTTAAAAATTAATTGATAAATTCATTGAAACGGTTCTGTAATTTGGAAATGTAAATGTATCTAATCCACGGAAACGAGTATCCTGACCGTCTTGTGATACTTCCGGGTCAAATCCAGAGTAATTTGTAAACACTAATAGATTTCTTCCCGTTACTCCAACAATTACATTTTGCGCCCATTTCTTTTTTCTAAAACCTAACATATCAGCTAGGTCATAGCTAATTGACAATTCTCTCAGCTTTACAAAAGAACCGTCTTCTACAAAGAACTCAGAAACTCCATTACGCTTAGTTCCATGGTAATTATCATAAGCTTGTGGTTCATT